>DAORJH010000423.1:0-2527 GCA_035438925.1 Bacteroidia bacterium
TATCGTAATTCATGTTTCCGGTATGTGGTTCATCGTCTGCAACAGAGGTCATGCTTCTCACCACTGTTCCAACTGCACCGTATTTAGCGGCTCTCGATGCGCCTTGTCCACGGTATTTTACCGTTTCTCCGTACATGGTTCCTGTTCTTACATGCGCCTGATTAAAAAAGACATTGTAGAAAACAATTTTACCTTTTACTTTTTCACCAAGTGTTTCTAATTCATCAAAACTTTTCACCTCGATCACTTTTGCTTTGAGTCCTTTTGGTCCGGTACCCACTGAATTTCCAAGCGCACAACAGTTCAGATTTTTATTAAGTTTTAGTTTTACAGAAGAAACAGAACACTTTTCTTTCTTTCCTCTCACCCAATGAGGAACCATGCAGGGTTGAAGGATCACAGTATCTGCTCCGGCTTCATACATTGCTTTCTTTGCCCATTCAACCGCTTTGGCAGCACCGGGACTTCCACTTAATCGACTGCCGATTTTGGTGGCCAGGTATTCCAAATTGGAATAGGTATTACTTTTGGTCAGATAATAATCATAGATCTTTCTGAGCATAACAGAATCTTGATTCTGTGCAGAAGCAATTAGAAAGGAAAAGATACAAATTAGAGAATAGGTTTTTTTCATCAGCGTATTACGATTTGATCGATTAGATTGTATTTACAGAATTCATTTATATTTTTTAGCAGCTCCTCTTTTCTGAAAGAAACTTCGTGTTTCAGCGCAGCAGATTGGAGTGTGACAAAAATAATTTTTTTATTGAAAGATATTTCGGTTGTATTCTTTGCGATCAAGTCTCCTGCAATATCCTTCCAACTGCTTTTAACTGCGAACTGTGACATTTTTTCATCCAGGTGTTCTTGCTTGAACAACTGTTTGATCGCATCACCTACTTTTATAAGATTTGATTTTTTTGCCATGGTTTATGATTGGAATTGTTCTTTAACGTGTCCCCCTCCTAGAGGGGGAAAGGGGGAGGGTTCTGTAATTTTGTTTTCCAATTCCTTTATCACTTCCAAAATCACTGCTCTTACCTTTAATATTTGTGTCATCACTTCTCTATCGCTAAATCGAATAACTTTAAATCCGGCTTTCTCTAAATTGAATTGTCTTATTCTATCTTTTTCAATAACACTTTCTAAGGTATGCGAATATCCGTCTACTTCAATAATCAACTTTAGGGGTTTACACATAAAATCAGCAATATAGTTCATAACCGGTCTTTGTCTGTTGAATGTGTAACCCATCTGTTTCGCTCTTAATGCATACTTCCAAAGACAAGCTTCAGCTTTTGTCATTTCCTTTCGGTTTTCATTAGCAAAAGGTTGAAGACTTTTATTGTATAAATTGTAATTTTCTTTTGTTGCTTGCATATTTTCCATCTCCTCCCTCTTCATCCCCCTCCCAGGAGGGGGAAACGTTTACTTAAAAAAATTCTTGTCACTAAATCGTTGCTACTAATTTTACTTTTTCGGTTTTTTCATTTCATCACTGGCCGTATTCACTTTTTCTTTCAAAGTGATCTTAAAATCGCTGATCTTTTTCAAGAGTGCTTTATCAGAGCAACCAATGATCTGCGCGGCAAGAATTCCTGCATTCTGTGCTGCATTCACAGCGACAGTAGCGACTGGAACTCCATTCGGCATTTGCACAATGCTTAACAAACTATCCCATCCGTCAATACTATTGGAACTTTTCACAGGAACACCGATAACAGGCAAAGGCGTGAGTGAAGCTACCATTCCCGGTAAGTGTGCTGCACCACCGGCACCGGCGATGATCACCATAAGCCCTCTGTCGACTGCACTTTTTGAATACTCAAACATTTTTTCAGGTGTTCGATGTGCAGATACTATGTCAATTTCAAATTCGATATTGAAAAGTTTCAAGACATCCGCTGCGGCCTGCATCACCGGCAGATCGCTATTGCTTCCCATAATAATTCCGACTTTTACCATGTACTATATTTTAATTTTCTTTATGAAGGTCATATATCTCTCTAATTCCGTTCAAGATCTTTGGAAAATCAATTTTCAGAGCTTTTTGAAATGAGGGTTGGGCGTATTCGCACCACAGAAGATTATGATAATGCCTACAGCATGGACGCTGTTATGGACTCTCTTCGGAGCCTGCCCCAGTCGGAAGACCGGGATGTCCTTCTGAACAATCTTGGTTATGCCACATACCCATATTTGATTTGTTTATCGGACTATAATCGTTTGTTGGAATTGTCCGGCAATCCGGCTCTCCAATTAGGCGAAAAGGAGGCCGCTGTCTATATTGATACAGAGTTTACTACGGTAAGCCGTACCGCAATGCTGAACCAAGTATTGGCCGGGCAGCCCAAGGTGGAACTGGATGGTAGTCCGATTCATCTTACAGGAGAGGTTCAGTCTGTGAATTTGGTCACGGACCGTTCTATAACCTTGTCCTTTGCATTGATTCTTCCGGATGAAGCATTCCTATATTATAGTCAGGGAATGTATGATACCTATGTCAATGCGGTGCTCAGTGAGCAAG
>DAORJH010000424.1:0-2521 GCA_035438925.1 Bacteroidia bacterium
AGACAAGAAAAGGATCAATGAGTCATTCTTCAGTAAACTGGATGAATTTTACGATAAGATGAACATTGACCGTAAAGAAAAAGGTGAGATGCAATTCAAGAATAAGATCGAAAGAATGGGTTCCGGAAACAATGCATTTGAAACTTTACGCAGGGAAAATGATCATTTGAAAAAAGTAGCAGACGAGATCAAGAGCAATCTTCTTAAATACGAAAACAATCTCGGATTCTTTAAACACTCTAAAGGAAATCCACTCATGAAAGAATTTGAGAACAAGATCGCTGAAGAAAAAACAAAGCTCGATGAAATTCAAGCGAAGAGAAAACTCATTACGGAAGAATTGAACAAGATCAGAGAGGCAAATAACCCGAAGGCAGAAGCTTGATAGCTGTTTCTAATTAAAGGTGCAGAGAAGCTTTTTTTGCAAGTAATTGCTCTTCGGTTTCCACATTATCATCATCCTTGATGCAACAATCAACCGGACAAACGGCAGCGCACTGCGGCTCATCATGAAATCCTTTGCACTCTGTACACTTATCGCTCACAATAAAATAAACATCCATGCTCTTAGGTGTCTGTGCATCGTCAGCATCTACTTCAATTCCTGAACTTAAACCCTTGTATTTACCACTCACGCCTGTTCCATCGGCAAATCGCCATTCAGCACCACCCTCGTAGATCGCGTTATTAGGACATTCAGGTTCGCAAGCCCCACAATTAATACACTCGTCTGTAATTTTAATTGCCATTTTACTTAGTTTTGTTCCTTTATTAAAGGTCACAAATATACTACCTAATTGTATGAGTTTAAAACAAAGAATACTTGCCTTTACTAAAACAGGACTGTTTATAATCGAACATTACGGTGCACGAAGGGAGAGTGAAAACATTCTGCATCAAGGTCTTGACAAAGTGATCGATGAGGCCTGCCTTCAAAATCCCTGGTTTACCCAAACATTTGTTAAAGAATCCTTATTGAGCCTTGCAAGCATGCTCAGCGAAAAAGAGCTGCAGAAACTATGCGAGCAAAAGGAAACCAATGAGCAAAAAACAGTTGCTTTGATCTGTGCAGGAAATATTCCCTGTGTTGCATTCCATGATGTCTTATGCACACTCTTAAGCGGACATACAGCTCTTATTAAACTTTCATCGGATGATGCATTGCTATTGCCATTTTTTCTGAAACTTCTTGTTCACTACGAACCTTCCCTTGAACAAAACATACGTTTTACAGACAGAAAGATGAACGGATTCGATGCCGTTATTGCAACCGGAAGCAATAACAGCGCGCAGTATTTCGAACAATATTTTGGAAAGTATCCACATATCATCCGTAAGAACAGAAGTTCTGTTGCCATTTTAGACGGAAGCGAAAGCAAAGAAGATCTGAAGGCATTGGGCCGTGATATCTTTCTTTATTTCGGTCTGGGATGCAGGAACGTAAGTAAATTACTGGTTCCTAAAGAATATCAATTCGATCTTTTCTTTGAGTCGATCATTGATTATGCATTTGTAGTAAACAACAATAAATACGCTAACAATTACGAATACCAACGTGCTATTTTGCTTTTAGAAAGTGAAAAATTCCTTGACAACAACTTTCTAATCCTAAGAAATTCAGCCAATATTCACGCCCCAACTGGCTGTTTGTACTATGAGAATTACAATGATAAAAACGATCTTGCAAGTTATCTGAAACAACACGAAAATGAAATACAATGTATTGTGGGTAAAGGATATACACCCTTTGGTTATTCACAAAGCCCTGTTATAACAGACTTTGCCGATGGCATAAACACATGGGATTTTTTAGTATCTTTATAGGGATCAATGTTAACGCGTTTTCATAAGACTCTTGCCTTGTTATTGACTGGATTTTACCTCCATGCTCAGATTCCAACTGCTACCATCACTTTGCCTTCAGGAACATTGTGCACAGGCCACACGTATAGTTTTAGTTCGACCACTTCCAATACACCTACTTCTTTCAATTGGACCGTTTTTCCATCTTTATCCGTTACTTCTTCACCTGACCTTCTTACTCAAAACATCACATTGAATTTTGGAAGAAGTGGCGTGTATTCTTTGAGCCTTCAGATTGCGAACGGAACAGGAAGCACAATCACAACATCTACAATTAGCGTTTCCCAAAATGCCCTTGCAGCATTCAACGCAAGCTTGAATACTTCCGGTTTTCCTAGTCAGCTCGTTCTCACAAATTATTCAAGCAATCATATTTCCAGCCAATGGCTATACAGTGATGCCGTTTCTGATTTTTCTGTGAATACAGTTAAAAATTATACTGCTAGTGGAAATTACACGGTTACTTTAATTGCCTACGGAGCAAATGCTTGCAACGATACATCTCGCTATTCATTCAGGATCGCCGATTCTTCAGGGATCACTTTACCGAATATCTTCACCCCTAACAACGACAGCGTCAACGATATTTTCAAACCTATCGCAAGAGGCATCGTAAAAATGGAAGCTTACATCTACAATCGTTACGGAACACCGATTC
>DAORJH010000425.1:0-2509 GCA_035438925.1 Bacteroidia bacterium
TCTTGATCTCCCTGAAATACCAAGGTTCCTCCACCCGTTCCGGCTTCAGGACCAATATCGATCAATTGATCGGCATTTCGCATCACTTCTTCATCGTGTTCTACGATGATCACCGTATTTCCCTGCGCTCGCAGTGAATTCAATACTTTTAATAAACGAGTTGTATCGCGTGGGTGTAAACCAATACTGGGTTCATCCAAAATATATAAACTTCCCACCAGTGTACTTCCCAATTGCGTCGCCAGATTTATTCGCTGACTTTCGCCCCCACTTAAAGTACCCGCTACCCTGTTCAATGTAAGGTAATCCAGACCCACATCGGATAAATATTGCAGACGATTTTTGATCTCTGTCATGAGTCTTTTAGCAACAGTCTGATCATATTCATCCAGCTTCAATTCATTGAAGAAAACAAGCAGATCCTTTACCGGCTTCAAAACAAGATCGCTGATCCCCATTCCACCTACCTTCACATATCCTGCATCTTTTCGTAAGCGTGTGCCTCTGCAATCGGGACAAGTAGTTTTTCCTCTATAGCGAGCCAGCATTACGCGGTACTGGATCTTGTAGGTTTCCTTTTCCAGCATTTTGAAAAAGTCAGAGATCCCATCGAAATGTTCATTCCCATTCCACAACAGATCATAGTGCGCTTTACTTAATTCCGCTATGGGTTTATGAACCGGAAAATTGAATTTATGTGCGTGCTTGATCAATTCTTTTTTGTACCAACTCATGGTCTCTCCGTTCCAGCAGGCAACTGCATTATCAAAAACAGAAAGGCTTTTATTTGGAATGACAAGATCGGGATCAATTCCGATGATACTGCCAAATCCTTCACAGGTCTGACAGGCACCAACAGGATTATTGAAGGTGAAAAAATTCACATCCGGTTCAGTGAATGATATTCCATCCAGTTCAAAACGATTATTAAAACTATGTTTGTTGTAAGTCTCATTTTCATTCATGATCCACACCAAACATTCCCCATTTCCCTCGTAAAATGCGGTCTGCGCACTATCCGCTGATCTGTTCAATGAGTCTTCATCCTCTGAATTCACCACGATCCTGTCAATCACAAGAAATACTTCTGCACCTTTTTTTATTTTTTTCAGATCGGTCTCTGCGATCTTACTCATTTTCTCATTCCAGAAAATACGGGAGAAACCTTGTTGTGATAGCAGCTCTAGTTGTTTTGGAATACTTCTATCCTTTCGCTCTGTAAGCTTCGAAAGAACGAGACAGGTTTTTCCATTTCCGTTCGTCTGTAGAAAATTCACCACGTCACTCACTGTATGCCTCTTCACTTGCAGACCACTGATGGGAGAGTAGGTTTTGCCAATGCGAGCAAAGAGAAGTTTGAAATAATCGTAGATCTCGGTCACAGTCCCAACTGTACTTCTGGGATTTCGAGAGATCACTTTCTGTTCAATGGCAATAGCAGGAGAAATTCCTTTGATATAATCAACCAAAGGCTTCTCTAATTTACCCAAGAACTGACGCGCGTAGGCAGAAAGACTTTCCACATACCTGCGTTGACCTTCTGCATATAGCGTATCAAATGCAAGAGAAGATTTTCCTGATCCCGAAAGACCGGTGATCACGATCATTTTATTACGAGGCAATGCCACATCCAGATTTTTCAGATTGTGCATACGTGCTCCTTTAATGATAATGTAATCCTTGGGACTCAGCTCTCCAATATCTTTCTTACTTGCCATAGAGTTGTAAAAATACCTCTTAAAAAGCATCCAATCGGTTTAAGTAACTAACATTCATAGTTAATATATTAAGCTTTTGAAATACCTGAAAATTCATTTTTTTTTGTTTCTTTATTAAAAATTAATTTAAATGAAAGTCAAAATTTTTTCATTCCTATTCTTGTTTATATGCGCAAGCCTTTTTTCACAACAAGGTGAATGGGAATGGCTGAAAGGAAATAATGGCATCAATACAATTGGAAATTATGGGGCCCAGGGAGTTCCGGCTTTAGCAAACAATCCTGGCGCAAGAGAAAGCAGTATACGATGGACGGATGCTTCCGGAAATTTTTGGCTCTTTGGCGGATTAGGTTATGCCGGAGTTAGTGGTCGATTGAATGACCTTTGGAAATATGATCCGAACACGAATGAATGGACCTGGATGAAAGGTAGTAATACAGTGGATCAGAATGGTGTTTACGGAACGCAAGGCGTATCCTCACCAACAAATTATCCCGGTTCAAGATCACATGCAATTAAATGGGTGGATGGCAATGGAAATCTATGGTTATTTGGAGGTGTTGGTTATGGTTCCAGTGGAGGTGTTGGTTACTTGACTGACCTTTGGAAATACAATATTGCAACGAATGTCTGGACCTGGATGAAAGGGAGCAATACGATCAATCAAAATGGCACTTATGGCACACTGGGAATATCTTCTCCAACAAATAATCCTGGATCAAGATGGGCCGGAACAGGATGGTATGATAACTCCGGATTCTTATGGCTATTGGGAGGAAGTGGCTATCCGG
>DAORJH010000426.1:0-2508 GCA_035438925.1 Bacteroidia bacterium
ATGCCGAATGGAATTGGAAATGCAAGTACAGCGGCAGTAATTCGTTTATTTCTTTTGCGCTTCAACTTCATTACTTCAAGTACGGGGAAAGGTCTTTCTTTAATATTTTCCTGATGAAATTCAGTCGCGTTCGAATTGATCGGTTCACAGATATTCAAAATGATCGTATCGGACTGAGTGGAATGGCCATGAAAAAAACAAAAAATAAAAGCCGTTAGCACATAACAACTCAAGGAAGATGGCCTTCCAAAATAATGCACCTTGCGAAAAATTAGCACATGCCAATTTAAATAAAATTTATGATTTTGTTGATTTTATTACCTTAAGATATCAGTCAGTTTTCTATCTTTACCCATCTAAAAAAAGAACCTGTGACTCTCATAAAAAGCATTTCTGGAATAAGGGGTACCATTGGGGGCAAGCCGGATGAGGCACTTACTCCACTTGATATCGTAAAATATACCTCAGCCTTCGGCAAATTGATTGCCCAAACAGCAAATTCAAAGTCTGTGACAGTAGTTGTTGGCCGTGATGCCCGTATGAGTGGCGCTATGGTTTCGGGCATTGTTTGCGCCACATTGTCGGGAATGGGCATTCATGTTATCGATCTTGGTTTAAGCACAACACCTACCGTAGAAATGGCTGTGACCGAATTAAAGGCAGATGGAGGCATCATTCTGACCGCAAGCCATAATCCGAAACAGTGGAATGCTTTAAAATTACTCAATTCCAAAGGCGAATTCATCAGTGAAGAAACCGGAAAAGAATTACTTGCACTTGCGAGCACCAACAACTTCGAATACGCAAATGTGAACGAATTAGGCAAGTATACGGAGAATAAAGATTTTCTGAATACACATATTGACAAGATCCTGGCACTACCTTATGTTGATAAAGATGCAGTTCGTAAAGCGGATTTTTCAATTGTGATCGATGCCATCAACTCTTCCGGTTCTATTGCAGTTCCAGCGCTGCTGGAGAAGTTGGGTGTAAGAAAGATCCAAACCATCAACGCAACAACAAACGGAGATTTTGCACACAATCCGGAACCACTTCCTGAGCATTTAAATGAACTCAGTCAGACAGTATTAAAACAAAAAGCACATCTTGGCATCAGTGTTGATCCGGATGTTGATCGCCTTGCCTTTGTTTCGGAAGACGGAGAAATGTTTGGTGAAGAATATACCTTGGTTGCAGTTGCAGATTATGTTCTGAAGCAACACAAAAAAGGAAATACAGTAAGCAATCTTTCCAGTACGCGGGCTTTACGCGATGTTACAGAATTGAATGGAGGCACTTATTCTGCTTCAGCCGTTGGAGAAGTGAATGTGGTGAAAATGATGAAGGACAGCAAAGCTGTCATTGGAGGAGAAGGAAATGGAGGCATTATATTACCTGAATTGCATTACGGAAGGGATGCATTGGTTGGCATCGCTATTTTTCTAACACACCTGGCTAAATTTGGTAAACCTGTTTCCGTTTTGAGAAGTAGCTATCCGTCTTATTATATTTCCAAAAACAAAATAGAACTCACGCCGGAGATCAATGTTGACAAAGTGCTGGAGCAAGTGAAACAAAAGTATAAGAATCAACCGATCAATACGGTTGATGGCGTGAAAATTGAATTTGATAAAGAATGGGTGCATTTACGTAAGAGCAATACAGAGCCGATCATCCGTATCTATAGCGAAAGTCAGACACAGTCAACTGCAGAAAGTCTGGCAAAAAAAATAATTTCTGACATAAAGGAAATCATCAAAAACTAAAATGAAAAACAATGGCAATGAAGGTGTATCTTGATAATGCAGCTACTACGAAAATGGATCCGGAAGTTTTGAAGGCAATGATGCCTTACATGACAGATGACTATGGAAATCCCTCTTCAATTCATTCATTCGGAAGAAAAACCCGTTCTGCTATTGAAGTGGCACGAAAAACTGTAGCAAAACATCTGAATGTAACTCCTGCAGAGATCTTTTTTACTTCCGGCGGAACAGAAGCAGATAACATCGCCATTGTGCAAAGCGTGAATACTTTCGGCATCAAACACATCATCACTTCACCAACAGAACATCACGCAGTAGAACATACAGTAGCTAATCTGGAAAAACAAGGAAAAGTAAGCGTCACCTGGTTGAAACAGGATGGTAAGGGGAATATCAGCCTGCAAGAACTGGAAGAGGCATTGAAAGCACATCCGAAATCATTGGTTTCTCTTATGCATGCGAATAACGAACTGGGCACCTTGCTTCCAATGAAAGAGGTGGGTGAACTCTGTGAAAAATACAATGCCTTATTTCATAGTGATACCGTTCAGACGATGGGACATTATAAAATGGATCTAAAGGAAATAAAGGTTCATTTTTTAACCTGTGGGGCACATAAGTTTCACGGACCAAAAGGAGTTGGATTCCTTTATATGCATCACGAACATAAACTACAGCCATTTATCTTCGGTTTATCGAAGTTACAGAAAATAAGTTTAGGAACTGACAATTTCTACGATCA
>DAORJH010000427.1:0-2482 GCA_035438925.1 Bacteroidia bacterium
TCATATAGTTTTTTTGTCTCGAAAAAGACAGCATTCTTCTGCAAAGCTTTCGCAATCGCGCTCCTTTTATCGATGGTCTTGTGTTTATAACAAATAACAAGAATGGTACTTGGAACCGGGTTGGCTAAATAGGAAGCAAAATTTTGAGTTCCACTTTGTTTCGAAGAACTATTTTCTTTTTGTTCTTCTACCTCATCATCCCCTCCACTTTTATTGAACTCCTTTATTCCCTGCGCTTCTTTTACAATAATGACCTGGTACTCACTCATCATCGGAAACTGCTTGCTTAGGCTGATTATCGAGGCAAGGTCTGCATCCTTACCATAAACAATATGCTGGTTAAACTCACGATCCGCCTCTTCAAGCGCATTGTTCTCAATGTAATCGCTGATGAGGTCGATATAATAGCTTTCTTCTCCTGATAAGAAATAAACAGGTTTAAATATCTTCCGTTTCAGATCAAGCAGTATTTTCTCAGCTTCTTTCATGACGGAAATTTAGATCGCTTGATTTTGAAACTGAAAGCGGTGCCGTTTTGATCTGTGTCTACTTTGATTTCACTGTCAATTTGATCAGCTAGGATGTAGATCAGATCCATCCCCATGGATCTTTTCTCGGAGTTCTGATAGTCTTCCGGTAAACCAATTCCATTGTCACTTACGGTAATGATGCAATCTGTTTCCGTTAAGTCAATACTAGCCGTGATCTCCCCTTTTTTCTTGGCAGGAAAGGCATGCTTAAAGGAATTGGTAAGTAATTCATTGATCAATAAACCCATTGGCACAGCGAAGTCGATGTTAAGTTTTAATTCATTGGCTTCAAATCGAGTAGTCACTTCAATATCGGAATCCGGCATATTTTCTTCGATCTGCCGGATCAAATTACCAATGTAATCGTTGAGTGAAATATTAGAAAGGCTCGTGTTTTGATAGAGCATCTGATGTGTCAATGCAATAGCGCCAATGCGTTGTTGCGCTTCTCTTAAAACCGTTTCATTTCCCGTTCCTTCAGTTTTGGAAATATGCAAACTCAGCATGCTATTGATGATCTGAAGATTATTTTTGACGCGATGATGAATCTCTTTTAGCAATAATTCTTTTTCCTTCAATGTTTGTTCGATCTGAATATTCTGTTGCCTGATCTGCTCCGTTTTTTGACTCAGATCCATTTCCCTTTTGTTTGCTGTTCTGTTTCTTAAGATCAAAAGTGCAATGATAAACAAAAGAATAAGTATACCTGCTATCATGTAGGCTCTGGAAGTTTTGTTCTTCGCGTCTTCCAGATTCTTTTGCTCTAGCAACTTGTTTGTTTGTTTTAATTCAAATTCCTTTTGTTCGATTTTGAATGCGATCTCAGAGTTAAGAAGACTTTGTTCTTTTTCAAGCATATTGAGACTATCCTTGATGTTGAAATAACGATTCAAATAGCCAATGGCCTTGTTGTAGTCGCCCTGGGCTTGATAAAAAGTTGATTTTAAGTAAAGGTATTTCAAACTCTGACTCACATCACTTAAACGAGAGGTGAGTAGATTTTCGGCTGAATCAAGATAGCTTTTTGCAAGAGCTCTGTTACCAAGTTTCAAATAACATTCAACCATTAAATTATAGCTGTTGAAGGCACTGCCATAATCCAGGTCTTTTAAACTAAAGTAAATGTCCTCTTTTAGTAAAGGAATTGCCTTATTGGTTTGTCCTTTATTGAAATAGATATAACCTAAATTTCCGCCAATAAGGGCTTTGAAGAATTCATAATGCACTTTTTTGCTTTCAGGATATTTTAAAGTGTTTAGCACCTCTTTCGCTTTTAAAAAACTCACTTCAGCACTGTCCCAATTCTTGGAACGGTTGAAATAAACACCCACGTCATTGTAAAGGCTAGCCACGGCATCGGTATCTTTGATAGTATGATCTCGATTGAATTCCGCTCTTCTTTCTTTAATGGCTTCATTGTAAAAGTTCAATGCTGCCAGCAGACTGCTTTTGTTGATTCCGAAATCAATTTGCACGCTGTCATTCATTCTGGGCTTCAACAACTCCATTCTTGAATTGATCTCATAGGCTTTCACATAATTTCTGATCTGCACAAAACAATATTTCATCAAGGAATAGCATCTCAACGAATCATCAAGGTCCGTAGAACGAAACTGCATTGCATTCCCTAAAATATAAACAGCTTTCGCATAGTTCTTTTTTGTAACCTCCAGTTTTGCATCAATGATATCAACCATTAAACGAGCTTCCTGGCTGCTGCTTTTTGAATAGATCAGCATCTTTGCTTTTTCCAATGTATCCTTTATCAGTGGATAATAATCTTTTAGTTTTTCCGCAGATAGATTTGCAGCAAGACTTATTTGTTTTTTGATGCTGGAACGGTAAAATTCATCGCAAAATTCTTTTTTTTCATTTTGTCCATGATGGAAAAATGAAAACAGAATAAAAATAAGTATGAAAACACTTTTTCTATTATTCATGCTCGAAAACAC
>DAORJH010000428.1:0-2479 GCA_035438925.1 Bacteroidia bacterium
CTGTTGCAGTGAGTGGTCCAACCATGATCTGCCTAGGAGGGTCACCACTCCTGACAGCATCAGGTGCAATAACGTATTCCTGGAGCACCGGTTCAACATTCAGTCAGGTGATTGTAAATCCTTCAATTGCGACATCCTATACACTTACCGGTTATTATGGATCATGTACCGTTTCTGCTGTCCACAGCATCAGTGTGAGTCCTAATCCAACTTTATCTGCCCAATCAAGTCACAGTTTACTTTGTATTGGAAGTACAGCTACATTAAGTGCCTTCGGTGCAGGTTCCTATACCTGGAGTACAGGTGGAACCGGATTAACGGCAACAGTAGCGCCAACAACTGAAACTACTTACACCTTGATTGGTGCGATCAATGGAATTTGTCAGCAAAGTGTAACTATTACGCAATCTGTGATTTCTTGTATTGGATTAGAGGAGTACAATGGATCAAAACAGGAAATGATCATTTTCCCAAATCCTAGTAATGGATTGGTTAGTGTTAAGTTCACTTCATTAGGTGAGAAAAGCTCTGTTCAAGTCTTAAATGTAACAGGTCAATCTATATACACTGAAGAAGTGAAAGACACCAATGCAGTTTTAAATCTGAAAGGACTTGCAAAAGGAGTTTATTTCCTTCAACTTCGTGAGGATAACAAAACGATCAAAACATCAAGGATCATAATACAATAAAGATCAACTTTTAAGGAAAGCGGGGCCCGAAAGTCCCGCTTTTTTTATGCCCTTTTTATAGCCAACGCTATCAGTTTCATTTAGTATATTTGTATCCCTTTAAAACACAGAAAACTTCAATGAAAAACATCCGTAACTTCTGCATCATTGCTCATATTGATCACGGTAAAAGTACTTTGGCCGACCGACTACTTGAATTTACCAAAACGATCAGCAGCAGAGAAATGCAGGCACAGGTACTGGATGATATGGATCTGGAAAAGGAAAGGGGTATTACCATTAAAAGTCACGCGATTCAAATGGAGTACGTTTACAAAGGTGAAAAATTTGTATTTAACCTGATCGATACGCCCGGACATGTGGATTTCAGTTATGAAGTTTCCCGTTCTATTGCAGCCTGTGAAGGAGCCTTGCTTATCGTTGATGCGGCTCAGGGAATACAAGCACAAACAATTTCGAATCTATACCTTGCACTGGAAAATGATCTTACAATCATTCCAGTATTGAATAAAATGGATCTTCCAAGTGCAGAACCTGAGCTTGTAAAAGATCAGATCGTTGATCTCATTGGATGTGACAGAGATGATATTATACCTGCCAGTGGAAAGACAGGAATGGGAGTGGAAAATATTCTGGCTGCCATCGTAGAAAGAGTAAAATGTCCGGTTGGTGATCCGAATGCTCCCCTACAGGCCCTTATTTTTGACAGTGTTTTCAATAGTTTCAGGGGAATCATTGCTTATTACAAGATCTTGAATGGTTCAGTTAAAAAAGGAGATAAAGTAAAGTTTGTCAATACAGGTGCTTCCTATTTTGCAGATGAAGTAGGTGTTTTGAAATTAAAACAGGAGCCGCGTGAAGCTGTTTATACGGGAGATGTTGGTTATATCATTTCAGGGATCAAAGATGCGCGAGAAGTTAAAGTTGGAGATACCATCACGCATGTAGACAGACCATGCGAAAAAGGGATCGATGGATTTGAAGATGTGAAGCCAATGGTATTTGCCGGAATTTATCCTGTAGACACCGAAGACTTCGAAGAGCTCCGTTACAGCATGGAGAAACTTCAGCTCAATGATGCATCACTTACATGGGAACCTGAAAGTTCTGCTGCTCTCGGATTTGGATTCAGATGCGGGTTTTTAGGCATGCTACACATGGAGATCGTTCAGGAAAGACTCGAGCGCGAATTCAACATGACAGTTATCACAACAGTTCCGAACGTTTCTTACAAAGCATACACTACAAGTGGAGATCTGGTGACCGTGAACAACCCTACTGATCTTCCTGATCCCGGCAGAATCGATTACATAGAAGAGCCTTATATCAAAGCGAACATCATTACAAAATCTGAATACATTGGTCCTGTAATGAGCTTGTGTATAGAAAAACGCGGACAGATCGTGAATCAAAACTATTTAACCGCGGACAGAGTGGAATTAATCTTTCATATGCCACTCGCTGAAATCGTATTTGATTTTTACGATCGATTAAAATCGATATCAAAAGGGTATGCTTCATTTGACTATGCGCCACTGGAAATGCGTCAGAGTGATCTGGTAAAGATGGATATTCTGCTTAATTCAGAACCCGTTGACGCGCTTTCCGCTCTTGTGCACAGAAGCAATGCACACAATCTTGGAAAAAAGATGTGTGAGAAATTAAAAGAACTGATACCAAGACAACAATTCGAGATCCCAATTCAGGCTGCTATTGGATCAAAGATCATTGCGCGTGAAACCATCCGTGCCATAAGAAAAGATGTAACAGCAAAATGTTATGGTGGAGAT
>DAORJH010000429.1:0-2478 GCA_035438925.1 Bacteroidia bacterium
CCATGGATATGGCAACACAACAACCAAAGAGAACTTTGGCGCAAGCTAAGAAACAAGCAGATAGTTTACTAGTTCTTATCAAGGACAAAAAAGTAACTTTCGATACACTGGTAAAAACATTCAGTGATGATGGAGGAAGCAAAGATAAAGGCGGAGATTACGGATGGTTCGGAGAAGACAAAGGATTTGTTGAGCCTTTCAAGAACGCAGGTTTAATGGGTAAAAAGGGGGATATTTCTGTTGTAGAAACACAATTCGGATATCACATCATTGAAGTACTGGATGTAAGTGAAGGAAAGCATGATACTTATAAAGTAGCAGAGATCTTTAAATTGATCGCGCCAAGTGATGAGACCAATCAACGGATCTTTGCACAGGCAAATGAATTTGGAGGAAAGAACAACACAGCCAGCTTATTTGACAAAGGCGTGGAAGAACAAAAATTATCGAAGCGTATTGCAGATAATATCAGTGAGAATGACCGTCAGTTACCAGGAATCGATCAGGCAAAAGAATTGGTGCGCTGGGTATATTCAGCTAACAAAGGAGATGTTCAGGTGTTCTCTTTGCTGGATAAACACATTGTAGCAAAGCTAAGCAACATCAAATCAAAAGGTATTTTGCCTCTTGAAGATGTGAAGGATGAAGTAACAGAAAAAGCACGTCAGCAAAAGAAAGCTGAAGCATTTGCTGAAGAATTCAAGAAGACCGGCGCTACAAGCGTAGATGATTATGCAGCCAAATTAAACTTAGAAGCGCGTAAATCAGAAGGAATCCCGGCAACCGGACACGGATTTGACGGATTCCATGATGATATGATGATGGGCGTATTAAGCGGATTGAAACAAGGAGCTACAAGCAAGATCATACAAGGAGAAGCAGGTGTATTTGTTGTGGCTTTAACCGCAGTGAATACAACTCCGGGACAACCTGAACCAAAATTCAAACGCATGGAAATGGAACAGGAACTAGGAGGCAGAAGCGATTACGAAGTAATGGCTGTTTTAAAAGAATTAGCTGAGATCGAAGATCACAAATCAAAAATTGATTAATAAATAGATCCCACTGAAAGGTGGGATTTTTTTTTAGAAAGAAGAATGGCAACAATAAAAGAGATCACAAATACAATTGAAGAATTTGCTCCCCTGGCTTATCAAGAGTCGTATGACAATTGCGGCTTACTGGTTGGGAATGCAGAAACAAATTGCACAGGAGTATTACTTTCATTGGATTGCACAGAAGAAGTTCTGGAAGAAGCGATCAAAGAGAAATGCAACCTCATCATTTCCCATCACCCGATTCTATTTTCCGGAATAAAAAAGATCACCGGAGCTGACGCTACGCAACGCATACTGATAAAAGCCATTCAAAATAATATTGCACTTTACGCTGCGCATACCAATGTAGATAATGTAAGGAACGGCGTCAACTACAAGATCGCTGAGAAATTAGGTCTGATCAATATTAAGATCCTAGCTCCGAAAAATGAATTGCTGAAAAAACTGGTGACCTATGTTCCTGCTTCGCATCATGCAACAGTTTTGAATGCATTGTTTGAGGCTGGATGTGGTCAGATAGGGAACTATGAAAACTGCAGTTTTAACCTGGAGGGAACGGGAACATTTAAGGGAAATGAAGAGGCAAAGCCCTTTTTAGGCGTGGCCGGACAATTAAGTGAAGAAAAAGAGACAAGAATCGAAACAATATTTGAGGCTTACAAAGAGAGGATCGTACTAAAAGCGCTTTTAAGTGCGCATCCCTATGAGGAAGTCGCGTTTGATATTTATTCACTTGATAATAAGCTAAATACAGTTGGAAGTGGGATCATTGGCGAATTCAAAGAACCTGTGACAGAAGAAGAACTCATGAAAAAAGTGAAGAATTCCTTACTAAGTTCATGCTTGAAAACAACCAAAAATACAGGAAAAAGTGTTAAAAAAGTGGCAATTTGTGGTGGAAGTGGACGTTTTTTGCTTAAAAATGCCATAAATGCCGGTTGTGAGGCCTTTTTAACGGCTGATTTCAAATACCACGACTATTTTGAGGTAGAAGGAAGGCTCTTGCTCATTGATGCAGGACATTATGAAACTGAGCAGTTTACCCCTGAGATTTTTTATGAAGTTATAAGTAAAAATTTTCCTACATTTGCAATCCGTTTATCAAAAATCAACACAAACCCGGTAAACTATTTTATATAAAAGATGAGTGCTAAAATCAAAGAAAAGATAGACGCTTCAGTTGAAGGCAAATTAAAAGCTTTGTATCAACTGCAGTTAATTGACAGCAACATTGACCGTTTACGTACCGTTCGCGGTGAGTTGCCATTGGAAGTAAGTGATCTTGAAGATACAGTTTTGGGTCTTGAAACAAGATTAGCCAATGTAACGGAAGAAGTTGCTGAACTTGAGAATCAACTCAACGAGAAAAAACAAAACATCAAGGACTTCCAGGCCAACATCAAGAAGTACGAAGCGCAGC
>DAORJH010000430.1:0-2478 GCA_035438925.1 Bacteroidia bacterium
AAAGATAAATGTAAAGATATACCAGGAGTTTGGGAATTTATGGGTTGTCCTGATAAAGATGGAGATCATATTCAAGATAGCGAAGATAAATGCCCTGATGTGGCTGGTGTAAAAGAATTACAAGGTTGTCCTGATAAAGATGGTGATGGTATTATTGATCAGGAAGATGAATGCCCGGATGATAAAGGAACTAAAGAGTTCAATGGTTGCCCTGATCGTGATGGTGATAAGATCGTCGACAAGAAAGACTCTTGTCCTGATATCGCAGGTCTGAAAGAATTTGACGGATGTCCTGATAAGGATGGAGACGGAATCTCTGACAAGATGGATGAGTGTCCTGATGTATTCGGTCCGAAAGAGTTCAATGGTTGTCCTGATAAGGACGGTGACGGTACGCCTGACTCGAAAGATGCATGTCCTGATGTTCCTGGTCCAAAAGAATACAAAGGTTGTCCTGATAAAGATGCTGACGGATTATTGGATCATGAAGACTCATGTCCGGATATTGCAGGTCCTAAGGAAAACAAAGGTTGTCCGTGGCCGGATACAGATAAAGACGGATTCCTGGATAAGGATGACGCATGTCCTACTGTTGCAGGTTCTGCCGAATACAAAGGATGTCCTCCTCCTCCTCCAATGAAGCCGGCGGAATTGAAGATCATTGAGAGAGCTTTCCAGAGTCTGGAATTTGCTACAGGTAAAGACATCATTAAGCCAAAATCATTCCCATCCTTGAATGACCTTGCTAAGATCTTAGTGAGCCACAAAGGAAACTGGAAGTTACAGTTGAGTGGACATACCGATAATGACGGTACTGCTGCGAGCAACATGATCCTAAGTGAGAAACGCTCTAAAGCGGTGAAAAACTACCTTGTGAAAAAAGGAGTACTTGCTGACAATGTAATGTGTGACTGGCACGGAGATACCAAGCCAATTGCAGATAATGCTACGGCTGCAGGTAAACAAAAGAACAGACGTGTAGAGATGAAGATCATCACAAAAGAATAAAAGTGAAAAACACCTCCGGAAACGGGGGTGTTTTTTTTAACTCAAGGTTGATCCCATATTTGATGAATGAATTACATGAATCGATTCGTTTTACTTAGAGATAGAATGATCGCATATGTACCTATATTTCCCAGGAATTTGCGTGTCACCTCACTCTTCCTTTTTAGTTTTTATACTTGTCATTCCACAGCACAGAATAAAGCCATTGATGACTCACTGAATGCAATTCATTATTTTCTATCAAGTGTAAAGACCAGTTCAATTGCCCTTGCAAAGGTCAATGCACTGCAAAAAGTGATCGATCCTAAGCATGAAAAATACCCCGTCTATCTTGCCTACTCAGCCGAGGCAAATGCCTACGAAGGAAATTTCAAAGAAGCCATCAATGGTTACAAAAAACTTTTGCAAATCTCCCCTTCTACACGTTCTTCTTCCTTGTATTTCCTTTCCAAATACTCCAAGCTGAACGGAGAACTCAAAGAAGCAATTCATTACACAAGACAGATCATAAAAGAAACGACTCTTTCAAATCACACAGAAGGAGATATGGTTGTTCAGGAAAATGCAAGAAAAGAACTTGCGGATTTAAAATACCTGGACAGAAAGAACAAAAAGCCAAATAAAAGTGATTTTGACATGAGTGAAAGTGGATATGCTTCTTGTTTATTGATCAGTTCTGCCTACTTTAAAAAGAATAAATTAGATTCCGCTTTGAGGCATGGTCTGCTTTATTCCGGAACACAAAGTATAACCAATAACTATTCTTTTTTTTACCTGATGGCACAGATCTATCTGAAGAAAGGAGAAAAGGAAGAAGCAAAAGGATATTATCTTGAAGCTATTGAAGCAGTCAACTACAAGATCAAGGAAAACGAGGAGAATAAAAAAGGAATGGCAAAAAAATACTTTGATTGTGAATTCTACAGAAACGAATCGATCGAAATGAATCAGATCCTGTCTGACAGTCTTCGATTCAAAAACAACTAAATACATCTGTTCCGTCTCGGTTTTAAATATTTCACTTGATTTTAACATCATTCTAATTCTATTGTTGTTAGTACTCAAGTGTTAAAGCAGAAGTCAAATCATTCTCTAATTAGTTGCAGGAAACAATAAATACAGAAAATTTAATTAGCTTTAATTAAAAATAAATATCAAAATGAAAGGTAAAGCCAACACTATAAAAAGCACATTCAGCAGGGAAACCACTGTAAGTATTGACATACAATCCGACTCAAAGAGAATTTGGTCCTTGTTAACGAATGCGCAAAACTATTCCAATTGGAATTCAACTGTTCTTTCCATTGAAGGTAAAATAGCCTTAGGAGAAAAAATACAGCTTAGATCTTATCTTGACCCTAAACGTGTATTTAAATTAACAGTGAAAGAAGTTGAAGCTGAAAAACGACTGGTTTGGGGGGACGCAATGGGGAAGCGTGAATATAAATTAACACCTAGCGCATCAGGACA
>DAORJH010000431.1:0-2475 GCA_035438925.1 Bacteroidia bacterium
CAGCATTCATATTGGTCGTACGCGATCTGGATCTTTAGCCACTCATCATTACTATCCAGAATAGAGTAAGTCTCACCAAAAAGAAGTTGCGTGACCATCTCAGAAGTATTGCTCGCTTCTTTACGGCAGGGAACCAGGCTTAATAAACAAATTCCGTGTTGCATTTGCCGGCTAAATTAATAAAAGCCTGAATAAGACACTTGAGTCATGGAACAACTTATACATGAGACACTGTTTATTATTGATTTAATTCGATCATTTAAGCGGAAGGTAGAATTTGTAAAAAAATCAAATAATGTCTAAATTAGTGAACCTATTATGAGTCAAGACAGCAAAGCAGCGGTAATAAAGATCTTAACGGAGTATCTTGAGAAGCACAAGCACAGGAAGACATCTGAGCGCTTTGCCATTTTGAATGAGATCTATTCTCAGGATGGACACTTTGATATAGAACAGCTTTATCTGATCATGAAGAATAAGAAGTACAGGGTGAGCAGAGCAACACTTTACAACAATATTGAGATACTTATTGATGCAGGATTGGTTGTGCGTCATCAATTCGGAAAGAATATGGCTCAATTTGAAAAAGCCTACAAGTACAAGCAACATGATCACCTGATCTGTACAGATTGCGAGAAGGTATTTGAATTCTGTGACCCACGCATCCTGCAAATTCAAAAGACTACAGAAAGTATGCTTAACTTTAACATCATACACCATTCCCTTAATTTTTTCGCCAAGTGCAAGAGTCTGAAGGAAAATGGAGTATGTGAACATAAAAAAAACTAATATGGTATTTGAACACTCAATAAAGAAAGAAGAAAATCATGCACTGATTAAGTTATCAGGTGAGTTGATCGAAAAAGGTCAGGCAGCAGCTTTGCTTTCGGACTGCGATGATTTGGTAAAGCAGAATTGCAATAAATGGGCTGTTGACATGGAGAACCTGAAATACATGAACAGCAGTGGTTTAAATACCCTGATCCAATTACTTACAAAGGCCCGGGTTGCAGGGGGAGAAGCTGTATTATTCAATATGAATAAGAAGATCAATGAATTGATTTTGATCACCAAGCTACATACTTTGTTTAAAGTGACTGATAACAAGGACAGTGCTTATAAATTGCTGGACATCTGAATTGTTTTTTTCTTTTTTTTCATTATTATTGGGCAAACTTAAAAACTCAAACTATGAAAAAAATCTACTCAGTACTTTTACTAATGACGGCTTCAATGATAATTAAGGCCGCTACTTTTACAGTTTCCATCAGCGGGTTTATGTATTCTCCGGCATCTTTAACGGTTAATGTTGGTGATGTGATCATGATCCAGGCATCCGGTACACATCCTTTGGTTCAGGTGGATCAAACAGTGTGGAATGCATCGGGAACAACTTCTCTTAATAGTGGCTGGGGCGTAAAGACGTCTGATTACACTTTTACTGTAAGCACTCAGGGAATGATCTATTATGTATGCCAGAACCATGCAGGTAGTGGAATGAAAGGTAGCATTCAGGTGAATGCCGCTGCCGGACTGAATGATCTGAATGTAGCAAACACATCCGTTGAGTTATTTCCTAATCCTGCCACTGAAAGTATTACGATCAAAAGCGAGTTCGGATTTAATCCGGAAATGATCCGATTAACGAATATCCAGGGATCAGTGATCGCGGAGTATAATAGTATTCAGAATTCCTCTTCGGTTTTCGAGCAAAAGTTACAACTTCCTGCTTCTATTCCGGCCGGAATTTATTTTGTGAATATGATCAGTGGAGATAAAGTTCTTGTTAAGAAAATCTCAGTTAATTAATTGATCTTAAATTGAAAGAGCCGGTGAAAGCCGGCTTTTTTTTTGCTCTTTAATGAGATAATTTGTTAAGTTGCTCCTTCAATTCTTTCAATCCCATTTTCTTTTCAATAAAGAACTTCTTTTTTCCATTCACGAATAAGGTTCCCGGTATTGCTCCTGTCCATTCCTTAGCAATCTTGTTTATAAAATCATTTCCATTGACTTCATCCAGCAATACCGTCTCGCATTGAATGCCGTGTTTGTTCAGAAAGGGATCCACTTTTGTGTTCAGATCTTCTTTAAAATCAATACAAACCAATAGAACTTTGATCTCGGGCCTTTCCTTTTGCAAACTGTCAAAGGCCGGTAATTCCTGAACGCATGGTTTACACCAGGTGGCCCAGAAATTGACCACAATAGGAGTCTTGATAGATTCGATCCGTTCAAGCAGTTGATCTATCTTGTAGACAGATTTTACTTGCTGGGCCTGAGTTGCTATTGACCATAGAATGAAGACCAGACTCAGGATCAATTTCAATTTCAATGCGCCTGTAACCTTACTATTTATTTTTGTCTCTGTAGTCATATTCATTCAGTAGTATTCTTATGTCTTGAATCATTCGGTTTATTTCCAGGCTATCCGTACCATCATAAAAACCTCTGATATGATGTTCTTTATCAATAAGG
>DAORJH010000432.1:0-2473 GCA_035438925.1 Bacteroidia bacterium
CAGACTTTCATCTGTAACAGGAATGAATTTACTTTTATCAGTCGTTCCACTGCTCTTGGCAAACCATTTGATATCGCTGTTCCATAAAAGGTTCTGTTCTCCTTTTCTGGTTCTTTCAATGAAAGGTTTCAGCGATTCATAATCAGTCAGGGGAATATTTTTGCGAAAGGACTCATAATTATTTATTTCCGAAAAATTGTATTTGCTCCCGTATTCCGTTTGTTTTGCAGATGAAAGTAAACTGCTCAGCCATTCCTGCTGCACATCAATGGGGTATTTGATGAACAACTCTATCTGATGCATTCTTTTTTTCATCAGCCAGCTGGCTATGGAGTTTAGGATAGGCAAATTGGAATTTTAAATGTTGAATGATAAATTGTAAATTATAAATGTTGAGTGATGAATGCAGGCATTATTTTTTAAAGGCTTTTAAAAGTTCTTCCAGTGAGAGGGAATTCAGACACATTTCTTTTGAAAGCATTCCTTTTCGCGCAGCGCAAACACCGTAATACATGTCATGAAAACCATCTTTGTGATGCGCATCGGGATTGATGGAGATCATGACATTCTTTTCCATGCAATATTGTATCCATCTCCAGTCAATGTCTAAACGATAAGGATGGGCATTCAATTCCATGTGTACTTTATTGGCCGCGCAGGCATCAATTACTTTTTTATGATCGATGGGATAGCCGGGTCTGGCTAATAATAATCTTCCTGTTGGATGTCCTAATATAGAAGTATATGGATTTTCAATTGCTTTAATGATCCGTTTCGTGGCTTGTTCTTCACTCATTTTAAAATTAGAGTGAATGGAAGCGACAATGAAATCAAATGTTTGAAGGATCTCTTCCGGATAATCCAGTGAGCCATCATTTAGAATATCACTTTCAATTCCTTTTAGAATTTTAAAGTCTTTGTATTCGAAATTCAGTTTATCAATTTCTTTTTGCTGTACCAGAACGGTTTCAGTGGAAAGTCCTTGTGCATAAACGGCAGTACGTGAATGGTCACAGATCCCGAAATATTGATAACCCAGTTCTTTGCAATGATCCGCCATTTCTTTCAGGGAATGAACGCCGTCGCTGTAAAGGGAATGGTTGTGGAGGATGCCTTTCAGATCTTCGAATTCGATGAGAGTAGGGATCGCATGATTGGTTGCCAGATCCACTTCGTTGAGTCCTTCACGTAATTCCGGTTCAATGTACTGAAGCTGCAAAGCCGAGTAGATCTCTTCTTCATCCGAAAAGAAAGTTTCGTCCAATGAATGAAAACCTGCTTTTTCCAAATGCTCGTCGGTTCCGGTCAGTTCAAACAGCTTGTGATGAAATTCTTCAGGAGAACAAGAAGTATATTTAACAGGAATCGGAATGAGTTTTTCAATTGCCGATGTATCACTGGTTTTTTCTCCGTCCATCAAGATCTCAATGCTGTCGATCACTTCACATTTTCTTCTGATCTGTCCAACCGGCATTACGGTAAGTTCCGGTTGAAGTTCAGAGATGATGTCGATGAGTTTATTAATGACAGGAATGACGGCAGCGTAATGTTGCTTATGAGAATTATGGATCTTGAATTCAATGTTTTGTTTAACCGACTCTTGAGTTTTAGCGCCAAAACCTTTTAATGTAACAAGACGATTTTCATTGCAGGCGTAGAGCAATTCACCAACACTTTCAATTTGTAATTCTTTCCAGAGCTGTGCCACTTTTTTTGGACCTAATCCTTTTACACCCATCATCTCAACAACACCACGTGGAGTTTTGGCCAGTAATTCTTTTAATTCTTCGGTGGTTCCGGTTTCGATCAGTTCCATGATCTTGGTGGCAATTCCTTTTCCGATCCCTTCAATGCTTTCTATATCTTTTAAGTTCTTTCCGTAAAAATCATAACGGAGTTTAGAGAGTCGGTATGCAGCATTGCTGTAGGCACGCACTTTGAATGCATTTTCGCCGTGAAGCTCTTGCAGTTTTCCGCTTAATTCAAGCGCATCGCATATATCCTCATTGCTCAACATCCAATAAAGCTTTAGCAATGATCAGATCTTTTGGAAGAGTGATCTTGATGTTTTCGGGATTTCCGTCTACCAATACAATGGAATGTCCTGCTGCTTCAAATACAGTTGCATCATCAGTAAAATTCTCCGAATAATTCACTTCAAATGCTTTTTTGAGTTTTGCTATATCGAAGCACTGAGGCGTTTGAATGATGCGGTAATTCGTTCTTGGAACGGCTTTGCTTCCGTTGGTATCTGCATACCGTAAGGATTCTCCTGATGCAATGGCGGGAATGGCATTTCCTTTAAGCGCAGCCGTTTCAAAACAATTTTTAATTGTTTGAAGGCTAACCAAAGGTCTGGCTGCATCATGAATGCCGACAATTCCGGAAGAAGAAGTTACCTTGTTCAATGCATTTTTTACAGACTGAAAACGAGTATCTCCTCCTTCACAAATTTGAATATTCTGAAATTGAT
>DAORJH010000433.1:0-2466 GCA_035438925.1 Bacteroidia bacterium
GTACGCAAATAACAGATACCGGCATAATAATTACAAAGATTTCCGATCTTGGTCATACTGTAATCTTCAGCGATCTGCTCAAAACCCAACATTTGTTTTTGTCCTTCCGGTGCCATTACCATAGGCCCGCCTTTTAAGCTCAAATTAAAACTATCTCTTTCAAAGAAAGCCTGTGCCCAGAAAACTTCATTCGCAGCTTCTTTTTCCTTCTCAGGAAGGTACATGAACTTATAATAAACGAATAAGGCTACAACAAGTAACAGACCACCACCTACATAAGTGACCATCTTCTTATTCTTTTCGTAGAATAGCTGAATTCCCTCTAAACTAGGGTCAATTGGCTTAGGTGAAGATTCTTCCGTTGTTTCTTCAAATGATTCAACAATCTCTTCGTTGTTCTCAACCTTTGCTTCTTCTTTCAAATCAGACATTTGTATAAAAAATTAGTCTGCGAATTTAGCATTTTTTCCTTGAATTCCGAATTTTTTTAAAATACAGGCCTTGTACCCCAAAAATGCCTTATTTTTGTTTAAAATCAATGTATTTAAAGCAGTTATCTCTGGTCAATTTCAAGAATTACGCCTCCTTTGAGGCCGTTTTTTCGCAAAAGATCAACTGTTTTGTGGGTAATAATGGCATGGGTAAAACCAATCTTCTGGATGCCATTCATTATCTCTCCTTCTGTAAAAGCCATTTTAATTCGATCGATAGTCAAAACATCAAGCACAATGAGTCGCTTTGTGTCATACAAGGTGTTTTCAATAAATTTCATGAAGAGACTGAAGTGTATTGTGGTTTAAAGAGAAATCAAAAGAAAACATTCAAAAAGAATAAAAAATAATACGAAAGACTAAGTGAGCATATCGGACAATTTCCATTGGTGATCATTACACCCGGAGATTCGGAGCTCATTATAGGTAGTAGTGAAGAAAGAAGGAAATTTCTGGACAGCGTGATCGCCCAATATGATAAAGTTTATCTTGAAAAACTGGTCTCCTACCAGCATGTACTCCGACAACGAAATGCACTATTGAAACAATTTGCGGAAAGCCGAAGTTTTGATTCTGAGACCATTGATATCTGGGATGATCAATTGATCCTTCACGGACGGGTGATCAATGAAATACGACAGGAATTCTTAAAACAATTCATACCCATCTTCAATAAATTCTACACCTTCATCAGCAACAGCAAAGAAGAAGTGAGCTTGCAGTACGAAAGCAGTATTGGTGACAGGGATTTTAAAACTGCGCTCATGACCAGTTTATCCAGAGATAGAGCAGTTCACTATACAACAGTTGGTCCACATAAAGATGATCTGGAATTCACCTTAAATGGAAATAGTTTGAAAAAGTTTGCTTCGCAGGGGCAACAAAAATCCTATTTGCTGGCCTTGAAACTGGCGCAATTTGAATTCATCAGAGATAAGAAAAATACCAAACCACTTCTTTTGCTCGATGATGTTTATGATAAACTGGATGAAGAACGATTCACAAAGCTGATCGAATTAGTAAGCAGTGAGCAATTCGGACAAGTTTTCATCACAGATACACATGCCGACCGAATGCAGGATCTTTTTGATCAGATGAAAATAGAACACAAGGTTTTCTTAGTGGACAATGGTGCTGTTCAGGAACTCGTAAGTTGATTGAAAGACTTAGAAAAGACAATAAAAAAACTATCTTTAGGCCTTTAAAATAACAATGGAATATTCTTTCAGGGAAATAGAAAAAAAATGGCAAGCCAGATGGGCGAAAGAAAAAACCTTTAAGGCAGAAAATAACGCCGTTAAGCCAAAATATTACGTACTTGATATGTTTCCTTATCCTTCAGGAGCAGGATTGCATGTGGGACATCCCTTGGGATACATTGCGTCGGATATCATGGCACGTTACAAAAGACATAAGGGATTCAACGTATTGCACCCAATGGGATACGATAGTTTTGGATTGCCCGCAGAACAGTATGCCATTCAAACCGGACAACATCCCGCCATCACAACAGAACAAAACATCAATAGATACAGAGAACAATTAGATAAGATCGGTTTTAGTTTTGACTGGGAAAGAGAAGTAAGAACATCCGATCCTTCTTATTACAAATGGACACAGTGGATCTTCATTCAACTATTCAATTCCTGGTACAATAAAAAAAGCAACAAGGCAGAAAAACTGGAAACACTAATCACTGCATTTGAAAAGAATGGGAACAAAGAAATAGAAGCAATCTGTGAAGAGAATACAGCTCTCTTCTCCGATGAAGATTGGAAAAAATATTCTGAGAAAGAAAAAGCTGAGATTTTAATGCGAAAAAACGACAATACTGGAAAACATTATTTAATTTTAAAAGATATTTATGTATTTGCCCATGCTGGGTCTTAGCTGTGGCTCACTGGATCTTTGATCTTCATTGCAGCATGCAGGATCCTTAGTTGTGGCAAATGGGATCTAGTTCCTTGACCAGGGA
>DAORJH010000434.1:0-2465 GCA_035438925.1 Bacteroidia bacterium
ATAATCTCACATTAATATTCATTTTACGGCAATGTTCTTTGATCTGTGGAATATTCAAAGGTTCTATTTTAGAAAATGATCTTCCACTTTTCAGGAATTCAATATTACCCTCATCGCCTTTTTTCTCAAAACTTGTTTTTTGAAACATTTCGTAGTGGAGTACTGAAGCCAGTGTGATTGCATGGGCCTTCCCTTCAAGAAATGCCTGAGAAGTGTGTTCCAGTTTTCCGGGACCACCATGAGCGATGACTGGTATGGATACGGCATCGCTTATCATTTTTATCAACTCGCAATCAAATCCCATTCCGGTTCCTTCTCTGTCAACCGAAGTGATGTTGATCTCGCCGGCACCAAGTTCTTCCACTCTTTGAGCCCATTTTTTCACTTCGATGCCGGTTTCTTCTCTGCCATTGTCTACATAGGCATGATATTCTCCATTCGTTTGTTTGATCGCTTCAATTGCAACAACTATCGTTGAAGAACCAAATTTTTGAGAAGCATCTTTGATTAGATTTGGATTTTTAATAGCCGCTGTATTCAGTGAAACTTTATCTGCACCTGCTCTCAAAACACTTTTGATATCATCAATTGTTCTTAATCCTCCTCCAACTGTGATCGGTATAAACACCTGTTTCACGGTTTTCGAAATAATATCATGAAGTGAATTTCTTTCATATAAACTTGCAACAACATCCTGGTAGACCAATTCATCTGCACCTTGCTCGTAATAGTATTTTGCAAATTCCGCAGGATCTCCTAATACTCTTAGTCCTTCAAGATGGATGCCCTTCACCAGATTCGGACCTTTTATATCGAGGCGAGGAATTATTCTGCTTGCTATCATAATTTTTTTAATATCAAAGGTGAACCATAGGCCATCGTTTGGTCCGGAATATCTTTTACGATCACAGAACCGGCTCCGATGACCACATTTTTTCCGATTTTGATTCCGGGTCTTATAACAGTGCCAGCGCCAATTAAAGTATTCTCTCCAACTGTAACATTTCCACATATTGTAGTTCCTGGGGCAACATGTACAAATTCTCCTATCCTGCATTCGTGTTCAATGATGCTCCCGGTGTTTATAATGGAACCTGTACCAATTTCGGCCAATGCATTCACTGAAGCGTTTTTTCCAATGTAAATTGCCTTTCCTGTTTTGGAGCTTGATGAAATCACTGCCGAAGGATCGATAATATTGGTCCAATTCAAATGAACGAATTTCTCAAACAATTTTTTTCTTATTCTATTGTCGCCGATCCCTATAAAATAAAACAGGTCTGATCTGATCTCTAGTTTAGATAGTATTTCATCTCTTCCTGCATATTTTAGTCCGTATGGATTCAAAGCCTTTTCTTCTGTCTCGTAATAAGAAGCAACCTGATCGCCTGCACTCATTGCACTTTCCAAAACAACAAATGCATGGCCGGAATATCCTATGAGTTCTATCTTTTTCATTTCAAATCGTAAAATATTTTTGGTATTAATTTTTCCAAGTCTGTTTTTCTCAGTTCGTTTACGATCTTTTCTGCAGAATTTCCCTGATCATATGGATTTTTAAATAAGGATGTCTTTTTGATCTTCAATGCTTTCGTGATAGCTGAAGTGATCTCTCTTTGATTTGTTTTGCAATGGATCACGCTTTTCGCAGCCGTCCTTCCTTTTTGTCTGCTGCCAATATCAACGGTTGGAGTTTTTAAAGAAGGAGCTTCAATGATCCCACTGGAAGAATTTCCTATCACAACATCTGCAATCTTCATTAAGGAGAGGTAATTCAACTGCCCGAAGGAATTTCTGTAAATTACTCTTTTGTTCTGTATTACAAATCCATCGATCAGTTTCTGTATACGATCTCCTCCTTCATCTGCATTCGATCCAGAAATGAAAATACTTGCGTCCTTGAATTGATTCAGGGATTTCAATAGTTCATTCATTTGGGTTGAAGGATCTGTTTTTTCCATTGTGGCCGGATGAAATGTCACTAGGAATATGGTTTTGCCAAAAGTGGAATCGAATTCTTTTTCCAATTCTTGTCTGGTCTTTAATTTCAGGTTTTTTACATTATCAATTCCCGGAGCGCCTGATACTTTCACTCTTGCAGGTTGTTCGCCCATCTGTATCACACGTTTTCTGTGCGTGTCACATGAGGTGAAATGAAGACTACTTAACTTAGTGATGGCATGTCTGAATAGATCGTCTTTCGCGCCTTCGCTTATTTCTCCTCCGTGAATGTGAATAACCGGAATGTTTGAGATCACTGCTGCCATTGCAACGGTCAGTATCTCATACCTGTCACCCAATATCATAACGGCATCTGGTCTTGTTTGAGAAAAATATTCTGTGAATTTTGTTAAGGTGATAGATGCGCCCTTGGCAATAGAATTCTCATTCTTGCCTGATAAATTGGTTCTTATCTTTGCATCGATCTTTAATCCATCAGCTTCGATCAATTTATACGTATCGCC
>DAORJH010000435.1:0-2458 GCA_035438925.1 Bacteroidia bacterium
CTGAACGGCGCCTCTCCGAAAAAAGTGATCATCGTACCGAAAAAGATCGTGAATATTGTTATTTAAATTATGCAACTGATTTGTCATTCATTCAAAAAATAATTGATGTTGGTGTTAAACCAGAAACTGAATTCTATCAGAAGAGGGAAGTAAGGATTCTGAACATTGTCAGCTTTCTTACAGTGATGGGAGCTTTGGTCGGCCTCACAAATTTATTTATTCTGGAAGAAGTTTACCCTATTGCCATTCAGTTTTTTGTTCTGACTTATAGTGGACTAATCATAATTTTAAATCATTTGCAAAAATTCAAATATACCGTCTGGATTTTTGTGTTTGGGATAAGTCTCACACTTTTGTATGTAGGCGAGTATTACGATGTATCAACTGCTTGTCACATGTTCTACTATCCTGTAATCTTTTGCGTTGCCTTGCTTCACAATCCCGAAAGATCCAATTACAGAACAATAGCATTCTTTGGCATTATCGTTCTTAGTTTTTTTGTTTCGCAGGTTTTTACTTTTCATGTCAATCAGGATGTAACTTTCACAGCTGAGCAGAATAAAATCCTTTTCTATTATAATATTTTCACGTGCATCATTCTTACACTGGTCTTGGTGTATATCATGATCACACTGATCAATCGTCAGCACGATGAAGTGCTTGATCTATTGAAAAAAGTAAATGAAGATAAAGTGGTGATCGAACATTCCCTTTCCGAGAAAGAGGTACTGATCGCTGAGATTCAGCACCGGGTTAAGAATAATATGGCCGTGATCATTGGACTTTTCAATATGCAAAAACATCAGGCCATCAACGAAGAAACAAGAGAGGCACTCACGGAGGCGAAGAATCGTGTGCTAAGTATTTCCATGGTACATGAAAGTCTTTATCGTAAAAAGGATCTATCTAAAATAAATCTGAGTAATTATCTTTCTTCGCTATGTAAGGAGATCATACATGTTCACCCCCTTCACGATAAAATTAAATTAGAAGAAGAAATTGACTTGATTGAAACGGACATTACCAAAGCGGTTCCTTTAGGATTGATCGTAAACGAATGTATCACGAATTCAATGAAGCATGCTTTTCAAAAAAAAGAAATAGCTCCGACTATCTTCATTTCATTAAAACATCAGTTTGGAAATGTAGTACTTAAAATTGGAGATAACGGAATTGGTTTTGACGAGAAAACAGTGAAGAAAGATAGTCTTGGACTCAGCCTGATCAATTCACTTACAGAACAGCTCGACGGCACCACACACTTCGCTAACAGCTCAAATGGTTCCAACATCAAGATCACTTTTCCGGCTTAGCAACAAAAAAAATGCGGACCTTACAGGATCCGCACTTCTTAACTAATAAACCAACAACTTAATCAACATTATCGTGCAGGAAGGAATTATTCGGACGGATCTCTATTTTTTTGTCCTCACCTTCGCTTAATGTATATCTGCTCACATTGGACTCCTGGCTAGGAGTTTTGTTTTCCAATGAGATGTTCTTTCTTTCAAATGCAGTTTGTTTTTCTAATGCAGCCAATCCTTCCGGACTCTTCATTTTCAAGGTTATCTCTTTCAGTTTGCGAATACGCTCCTGAGCCAAACGAATTTGTTCTTCGCGATTTACAACTTCACCTTCTGATTCGGAAATGGTAGAATTGTCGTTTGCTTTAACATCAGAGATCTCGGTAAAAGTGAATTCCTTCACTTCTGCAACGATCTCGTCAGATGATGATTCTGTTTCGTTGATCTCAGTCACCTTGAACTCAATTGTCTTCTCAGTTTCATTCACGATCGGAGGAAGCTCAATTTTCTTCTCTTCCTTCACTTCTTCCTTTACAAAAACAAACGGTTCGTTGGTTTTGATTTCATCGATGATGTTCGTTTGTTTTGTTTCGATCTTCGTTTCTGCTTTATCATCCAGGTTCACCACTTTTCTGTCTTTGATCATTGGCGATTCAAATCCGGTAGCCTGTTTGGTATTGAATCCGGTTGCGATAATCGTAACACTTACATTGTCACCTAATGAAGCATCAGTACCATAACCGGTGATCAATTCGGCAGTACCTCCTGCCGCTTCCTGAATAAAATCAGTTATCTCACCGAATTCGTCCATATCAATATCATCACTTCCACTCATGATGTTCAATAGAACGTGACGAGCACCTGAAATATCATTGTCATTCAACAAAGGAGAATTCAAAGCTTGTTCAACAGCTTTCAAGGCTCTCTTCTCTCCACTTGCGATCGCTGAACCCATGATGGCAACACCACTATCTGTCATAACTGTTTTCACGTCGTTGAAGTCAACGTTGATATGCATATGAAGACTGATGATCTCAGCAATACTTTTTGCAGCACCGGTCAATACATCATCAGCATGCGCAAATGCTTCACTCATTTTCAATTTTCCGTAAATATCTCTCAGTTTATCGTTTCCGATCACCAATAATGTATCT
>DAORJH010000436.1:0-2458 GCA_035438925.1 Bacteroidia bacterium
ATTTTGATGTTTGGTACAAAGGTGAGAAGATTCGATTGCAAAAGGACAAAGTCTATGGTTTTAAAAACTGTCACGATGAAACCTTTCGCTTTTACGACTTCATGGAATATCAGTTGCTTGAAGATCGAAATATTTGCATTTATGTACAGGAACAAATGGTTCTTGCAGACAAATCCGGTAAAGACGCCTTTTCTTATTTCTTCAGCACTTCCCCCAACGGTCCTTTAAAACCTTTAACGAATAGCAATTTGAAGGATGCCTATCCCGAAAATCGCATTTTTCATAAACTGATCAATGAGAAGATCAATAGTGTGAACATAGCAGATTATGATTCACTGCAAAAGATGTTCAAGGTAAATACGCTTTATCTGAAATCGTTGAAGAAGAAATGAGTTGAGGTTTTTGTGATCTTAAGACGAATTACCTGGTGAATGTATTTGATTTTGAGGTCAACTCGAATTACAAAACCGAAATAAAAATCAAACCAACATCCCAGCTATCGTCGCGCTCAAATAACTTGCGAGCGTTCCACTAATCAAAGCCCGCATTCCCAGTTTAGCCAAGTCAGCTCTGCGTTCAGGCGCCAAAGCTCCTATTCCACCAATTTGCATTCCCACTGAAGAGAAATTGGCAAAGCCACAAATGGCAAAGCTCGCAATGATCAATCCTTTATCGCTTAAAGGTTTTGCCAAATGATGGGTCATGGTATCGAAAGCCACAAATTCATTGATGGTTAATTTTTGTCCCATTAAGGTCGCAACGGTTTGCACATCATCCACCGGTACGCCCATGCACCAGGCTAAGGGATAGAACATCTTACCAAAGATCCAATCCAATGAAAGTTCAGGATAGATCTTTCCTAATCCGTAGTTGATCAAAGCAATCAGACCAATGAATCCGATCAACATTGCCACAACATTAATAGCAATTTTCATTCCGTCAGCTGCTCCATGCGAAATGGCATCAATTAAATTGGTGTGTTCTTTTTTTACTTCCAGCTTAACTGTTCCTTTTGTTACAGGTTCTTCGGTTTCAGGAAAAATGATTTTAGAAATGACCAAAGCCGCAGGTGCTGCCATTAGACTTGCGGTCAAAAGATATTCAGCCTTTGCCCCCATGTTCACATAAACTATTAAAATTCCTCCTGCGATACAAGCCATACTTCCGGCCATGGATGAAAGCAATTCGCTTTTGGTCATGGTAGGAATATAAGGACGGATCATCACCTGAGCTTCCACCTGACCCACAAAAGCACTTGCTATATTGCTTAATGCTTCAGCGCCACTCGCGCGCATGATAAAATTCATCGCCTTTGCGATCACTGCTACAATTCGCTGCATAATTCCCAAGTGATAAAAGATGGCCACCAACACACAAACCAGAATAATAGTGGCCGTAACAGAAAAAGCAAAAACAAAGGTATGCTTCATTCCAAATGCAGCGCTTCCCCCATCATGTGTATCTACCATGATTCCACCATAAACAAAAGAGGCGCCTTGCGTTGCGAATTGTTCGATCTTGGACATTCCCCTTCCCAGCATTGCAAAAAAGCTGGTAATGATAGGAACTTTCAACACCAATACTGCAATGAGGATCTGAAGACCTAAGCCACTTAAAACGAGGCGAAGATTTATTGCCTTTTTATTATTGGACATCAGATATGCGATTCCAAAAATGACGATGATGCCGATGATACCTGTGAAACGTTCCATGAATTGTTTAGAAAAGTACAAAATAAAAAAATTGTAACCAAAAGCTTTTGCATGTGTTATGAATTAAAAAAGGAGGAAATCATGAAATACGCAGCGTTCTTATTCATCTTCATTTGCTCAATGACCATGAATGCCAAAAAACAAAAACTAAAATTACAGAATGCAATCGATGGAAAATATGTGAAAGCGCAGGCGCTCAGTCTGGGTGGTTATCAGAATTACTGCATCAACATGCATCTGGCAAATCTCAGTACGGATACACTGGTTGTTATCATTGAGGCAGGACGAAGATTGAATTCAATGGAAGAAAAAGATCAGGACATACTGATCACACACGAAGAGATCATCGTTCTTAAAAAGAAAGAAGAGAAATGGGTACCTGTTTATGGATATTGTTGCCAGGCTAATAATCACAGTCCGAAGAAGAATGCTAAATATGACATTTACCGTATGGCAGACAGCAACCTGGTTCATCTTGCGAACTTCCTGAACAAAGGTAATTTTGAGAGCAATGTAGCACAACAAGCGATCTGGGCCGTGAGCGATAATCAATCAAGCGCTCAGGTATGTTCAGGAAAAGATTCTTCTTTGTTTCCGCTGAGAAAACTTGTCTGCGCTTTGAAAGGAGAACAACTGCCCTGGTACACGATCAGAGCACAGACCTTGGTGTATCAAAGTGGAGCGATGACCAATTTTCCGGTTGAACTGAATGGAAAGTTGTAGCAATAATTAGCACTCATCTCTAC
>DAORJH010000437.1:0-2457 GCA_035438925.1 Bacteroidia bacterium
CAATGCGGAATTCTTCCCACAAGCCTCCTGCATCACGGAATGTTTTCAATCCGCTTTCTGCACTGATTCCAGCACCTGTAAATATGACCAGTTTTTTCTTAGACATTAAAGGTTCTCTTTTACGAATTTGAAGATTTTAGAATAGATGTGCAAACGTGTATAGCCACCGGCTATTCCGTGATTTTTATTTGGATAGATCATGAAATCAAATGGAATATTGTTCTTTACCAAAGCCGCTGCCATTTCCATACTATTCTGTACATGCACATTGTCATCTGAACTTCCATGGATTAGTAAATATTTTCCTTTGATCTGATGCACAAAATTAACGGGAGAATTATCTTCATACCCTGCTTTGTTCTCTTCCGGTGTACGCATAAATCTTTCGGTATAGATATTATCGTAGTATTTCCAATTGGTGACAGGTGCTACCGATATCGCAGCTTTGATCAGATCGGCTCCTTTGGTGATCATCAATCCTGCCATGTAACCTCCGTAACTCCATCCCTGAAATCCAATGCGGTCTTTGTCCACATAAGGTTGTGCTCCCATATATTTTGCCACTTCCAGTTGATCGATGGTCTCGTATTTTCCGAGTTGCAGATAAGTACAGTGTTTGAATTCTCTTCCTCTTCCCAATGTTCCTCTTCCATCCACACACACCACAATGTATCCTTCCTGATTTAAAAAATTATGCCAGAAATATTCCGACGGATCCCAGGCATTGTTCACTTCATTGGAACCCGGACCGTTGTAAGCATACATGTACACCGGATATTTTTTTGTGGAATCAAAATTGTGTGGCTTCATCATCCAGCCATTCAACTCAATGTTTTCACTGGTTTTAAATTTGAAGAATTTTCGAGGAGAAAGCGTGTATTCTTTCATTCTTTCTTTCAAGGCCTTGTTATCTTCCAGTACTTTGATGAGTTTTCCGTCAATGCTGCGAAGCTCGTATGTGTTCGGTGTGTTGGCATTGCTGTAATCTGAAATGTAATATTTGTATCCGGGTGTGAATTCAAAATTATTGAAGCCTTCACTAGTTGATAAACGCTTTTTTCCACTTCCGTCCAGTTTAATACTGTAGACATCGCGGTTCATGGGTCCATTTTCCGTACTTACATAATAGAGGGTGTTCTTTTCTTCGTTGTATCCTTTGAATTCAGTGATGTCCCAGTTTCCTTTGGTGATCTGATTCACTAATTTACCTTGAAGGTCATAAAAATAAAGGTGATTGTAATTGTCACGTTCACTTGAAATGATAAATCCTTTATTTCCTACAAAAGTGAGATCGTCGGTAATATCAACATATGTTTTACTTTCATCAGTATAGGCAACTAAACCTTTTCCTGCAACAGCGTCTGTGAAAAGTATTTCTAGTTTGTTTTGCAAACGATTCAATCGTTGGATGCTCAATACAAGAGGATTATTGGTGAATTGGATGCGAGGAATGTAAATGTTCTTGTTCACTCCTATATCTGCTGTGATCGATCTTTTAGAAACATCATCGTAAACATGAACGCTTACGATGGAATTATCTTCTCCCGCTTTTGGATACTTGAATGTGTATTTGCCGGGATAAAGAGCCCCGTTGTATTCTTCCAAGGTAAAATCTTTCACTTTACGCTCATCAAACTTTACATAGGCTAAATACTGACTGTTGCTGCTCCAGTCCATATAATCGGCTTTGCTGAATTCTTCTTCGTATACCCAATCGGCCCAACCGTTCTTTATTTTGTTGAATTCGCCATCGTAGGTAACAGGAACTTCCGCATTCTTTGTCAGGTATTTGATGTAAATGTTATTGTCTCTCACATAAGCGATCTTGGTACCATCGGGAGAAAAGAGAGGGAACATTTGTTTTCCTTGTTCAGAAAGTAAGGTCACTTTTTTAGAAGCGATATCGTACAGGAAATAATTTGCTTTAGCTGATCTTCTGTAGATCCCTTCTGCATCTTCAACCAATAACAACATTGTTTCATCCGGACTGAAAGAATAACTATAGATGTCCAGTTCGCGATCTTTGTATTTAAGGTCTGATGCATTGATGAGTTCGGCAATTTTGTTGCCACTTTTCATTTCGTATTTGCAAATGGATTTTTTTCCGTCTTTTTCTTCCACATCACTGTAATGCAAACCATCGTTCATCACATTGAATCCCCCAATATAGGAAGGTCTGAATGTTCCTTTGTGCCATACATCTTCTAAAGTGATCTTTTTTTGCGCAGAGATTGTGAGCGCCAAACCTAGTACGATAAATAAAAATACCTTCTTCATAAAAATTTGTTGATGGTGAATTTAGATTAAAATATTCACTGTGCAAAGTACCGTTAATAAAAGAGAATAAGCTGTTGACTACTTTGTTTGCTGATGAATTTACAGCAGTTCTTTTAATTCCAACAGATGAGCTATTTGGTGAGGAATATCCGGGTGTTTAATGGGATGATAATGGATCGC
>DAORJH010000438.1:0-2443 GCA_035438925.1 Bacteroidia bacterium
CAGACCAGGAATGGTAGGACATTTATCTTCAGAATCCTGAATATGGTCACCATCAATATCAGGACAACCCATGAATTCCCAAACGCCAGGTACTGTTTTACACTTATCCATTTTATCAGAGATCTTATCCTTGTCTCTGTCTCTCGGCCTTCCATAAGGAATAGGAAGTTTCAGCATAGCATATAGATTCACTCCATAAAGATCCTTTTTGAATAAACCGCTAACATTATTAGAACCCACCATCAATGGTCCTAAACGAAGCATGGCACCAAACATAACAGGTTCGTTGCGAATGGTTGCAGCCGTATTATAGGACATAGGGAAACTTAATCCGATCCATTTCGCATCTAGTCTCGGAGTCAAAGATATATTGGTAAAGTCATGTACTCTGGTGATCTTGTTTTTTTGAAGATTGGCAAAATTCCCCATGAGGTTAATATAAAATGGTTTCCAGATATGGAAGTCAGCATTTACATTAATGGAAGTTGGCAAAGCCATTTTAAATGTGGATTCAGATTCTTTTGATCCGAAAACCTGCGTTAGCACAGAATCGTATGCATTAACCGATTTTACTTTATTGAATACATTCAGATCCCAGTAATTCACATTCGCATGAAAGTCATTAGATAGTTGTCCTTTTTTAAATCGTATTCCTCCGATATCGTTTACTGCAGCACTGAACTTAATGGCGTACTTGTTGTGGTCATTTCTCCAAAGGCCAGTTTTACCATCCATGTCATATTGTTCCTGCTTGTATTTAGGTCTCCATTCATAGACCAAACCAAAATCAAAACCTAAGCCGGGATTGGATTCGTACTTATAACCTTTTTTCATTTTCTCTTTACCTGATAATGTACTATCTCCCAAAACATCAAAGAAAGGATCCAAGTTTGAACTATGGCCATAAGACACGTCTGATTGAAACAAACTTACTGTATCAGATGTGAGAAAATTAAAATCAAGATTCTCTATATTCATATAGGCAGCTTCCAGCCCTTGTAAAAGCTTAACTGTGGCACCTGCTTTGAGATAATTCTCATCTTGATCATGTAGGACTCTACCATAAGAAAGTCCGTATTCAGCCCAAGCCATTTGATTCACACTAAATTTTTTATTGTTAAGATTTTTTGTCCAGAATCCACTTGGATAACCGAATTCTTCATAAGCTAATTTAGCGAGATCAGGTCCGATCCCGTCAATATTCACATAATTACGAACTCCCCAATTAAATGCGATGGCATTTTTTCTATTGATCTCAACCATGAAAGAAGGCAGCATGATCCGAAGAGCAGAATTGATGCTCTTGGTCTTTCCATTCTCAATGGTAGTTAAGTTGTTTTTCCAATAATCATTGGAGCCTTTTCGGGTACTATCCCAGGTTCCACCCTGAAACCATTTGAATGGGTTGTAGCCATCAAGCGCTTCGCGTTTTACACCAACATAATTATTATCAAAATTAAAATTGATACCAAACATGACCAGGTCGAATTTCATTCGGTTCTCAGCTAAATTTCCGGGATTGGAAAGGATACTCGGAACGCCTGCAAAGTCACTCGATTGCATCCCAAGGAAATCCTGAGAGCGAATACTTAAAAAAGAAAGAAATAGAAAGGAAAGTAATAGTTTTTTCATATTATTTTTAATCAATCAAATGTATTAAAATTATACCAAGTTAAAGTAACTATTTAAGTGAATTTTAAAATTTTCCTGAATCTACTATTTCCTACTAAAAACGCCTTTATTTCTTATCTTTACCGGCTCATTTAACAGTTATGCTCGAGAAATTGGATGAAATAATAAGAAGGTATGAAGATGTGGAGGCAAAATTGGCCGATCCAAAGGTGATATCTGACATGAAACTATTCAAGAAACTCAATATTGAATACAAGGAATTGGGTGCAGTTGTAGAAGTGATCCAAGAATACAAGAAATCCTTATCGGGAATTGAAGAAGCGAAAAAAGTATTAGCTACAGAAAAAGATAAGGATTTTCTTGATATGGCTAAAATGGAATTGGAGGAGAACAGGGAGAAAGAGCTGCGCTTGCAAGAGGAGATCAGAATGTTACTGGTTCCGAAAGATCCGGAAGATGTAAAGAATTGCGTGATGGAGATACGTGCCGGTACCGGTGGTGATGAAGCCAGTATCTTTGCCGGAAACTTGTTTGAAATGTATACCCGTTTTTGTGAAAAGAAGGGTTTTACCTTAGAAATTGTAGATTCCAACCCGGGTACAATGGGAGGATACAAAGAGGTAGTGATGAACATCAAGGGAAACGGTGCTTACGGAACAATGAAGTTTGAGAGTGGTGTGCATCGCGTACAACGTGTACCTGCAACTGAAACACAAGGCAGGGTTCATACTTCCGCTGCTACAGTAGTGGTACTGCCCGAGGCAGAAGAATTTGATGTCGAACTAAAGGATGCTGATGTTGAAATGCAAAC
>DAORJH010000439.1:0-2439 GCA_035438925.1 Bacteroidia bacterium
AAAACCCAGGCAAAGATCAAGGGAGCAACAATGGTTGCATCGCTTTCTACAATGAATTTAGGCGTATTGATATCCAGTTTACCCCAGGTGATCTTTTCGTTGGGAACTGCACCGGAATAAGAACCATAAGAGGTTGTAGAATCTGAGATCTGACAGAAGTAAGACCAGAATGGAATATTTTCCATTTCCATATCCTGATATAACATTGGAACTACGCAAATAGGAAAATCTCCTGCAATTCCTCCTCCGATCTGAAAGAATCCAACTCCTTTTCCGCTGCTGTTCTTTACATACCAATCAGCGAGCCAGGCCATGTATTCAATTCCTGATTTCATGGTGGAAGCCTTGATCTCATTTTTGATCACATAGGAAGCAAAAATATTTCCCATTGTACTGTCTTCCCATCCCGGAACGATGATAGGAAGATTTTTTTCTGCTGCGGCTAACATCCAGCTGTTTTTCGGATCGATCTCGTAATATTGTTTTAGTTCCCCACTGTTGAGGATCTTATACATGAATTCATGCGGAAAGAATCGTTCGCCTTTTGTATCGGCGTCTTTCCAGATCTTGTGAATGTGCTTCTGTAATCGTCTGAATGCTTCTTCTTCCGGAATACAAGTGTCTGTTACGCGATTGTAATGATTTTCGAGCAGATCCCATTCGTCCTGTGGAGAAAGATCGCGGTAGTTGGGTACACGCTTGTAATGTGAGTGAGCAACCAGATTCATGATGTCTTCTTCCAGATTGGCTCCCGTACAGGAAATGATATCCACTTTTCCCTGACGTATCATTTCTGCCAATGATTTTCCCAGTTCGGCTGTACTCATGGCGCCGGCCAGGGTGATCATCATCTTACCTCCTTCGGTTAAATGCGTTTCGTAACCTTTGGCGGCATCCACTAATGCAGCTGCATTAAAATGTTTGTAATGATGGGCCACGAAGTTGGAAATGGGTCCTTTTGATGGTATCGATGTATTGCTCATAATTTAAATTTGAAAGGCAAAGATAAAAAATTAATGGTATGACTTGTTATACGGAAGCCGAATTCAGCTTTGATACATTGGATCGGTATCTTTTCTTTTTAATGAGGTGATAATTAATATCATTGCTCAGGTTGCGAAGCATTAGACGAATGCCAAAAGCATAATAAAATCCGTCTACTAAGGCAATATTTCCTGTTCTTGCGCCTAAGGAACCGGTAACAGCTATCCATCGGATAGGCTTTGCGATGAACAGAAGTCCACATGCTCCCATCATCAACTCCTGATCTTCTTTTCTGTATAACTCGCCATTACTGAAAGTAAAGCCCGAATGATAGTACCCGTAGCCTCCTTCAAAAGGTAAGTGGATTTCAAAAAATCTTTTCTCAAGTAAAATGTATTCATAAAATAGCGTACCATATCTCATATCAACTGCCTGTGCTGCCTCTATTGTTCCATCCAAAACGGGATAGGCTTTTCGTGTTCTAACGGAAGATAGATAATATCCTACCCCAAAAATGTGTTTCTCGAACAATACAAGACCGAATTGCGGACCATAAAAGTTGACAGGATGGGGGTTTCCAATTGAATTTCGTTCAGTGTATTTGATGTAAGGCCTTACTTTTCTGAAGCGGTAAATGTAGATCGAGTCCTTTTGTAATTGAGTGCTGAGCGAATCCAGTTTTTTCTCTTTCGTTGTTTCCTGTGAGAAATCAGAGTGAAAACAAAAGAAGGAGAGAAAGAGGACGCATGTAAGGCGGAATGTAAAAAAATCAGACGTCATCTTTTTCTTCCACCATTGGTTCTGAATCGATCAGACCTTCGCTGTTAATGAATTCTTTATTCGTCAGGCGTTTTTCAAGGGAAAGCAAAAATGCAGGAAGAAGGATCAGGTTCGCACAATAAGCAATGATCAGGGTGAACGAGATGAGCATTCCCAATGCTTGTGTGCCACCGAATCCGGATAAGGCAAACATTCCAAATCCAAAAAAGAGCACGATGGCTGTGTACACCATGCTGATACCGGTCTCACTGATCGTGAGTTTAACAGCTTCTCCTATACTTAACTTATTCTTCTTGATCTCGTGACGGTATTTTGTCAGGAAATAGAGTGTACCGTCGCTGCTGATACCAAATGCAATACTGAATACGAGGATAGTACTTGGTTTAAGGGAAATCCCTGCGAACCCCATCAATCCTGCCGTGATCAGCAAAGCAACTAAACTAGGAATGGTAGAGATCAGGATCATTCTGAATGAAGTGAAAAGGGTGAACATGAAAAGTGCAATGAGTATAATGGCCAATACAACACTTTCGATCAGATTATTCACCAAAAATTCATTGCCCTTCAGAAAAACAATGCAATTACCGGTTAATCTCACATTGAACTGATCTTCTTTTGCTTCCCATTCTTTCTTTTCTTCGTTGTAATTGAAAACAGTATCGAGGCGTGGTTTTA
>DAORJH010000440.1:0-2424 GCA_035438925.1 Bacteroidia bacterium
CATTTGTTGATGCCGGCCCATCGTACACTATTCCTATTTATTCAACAATAGGAATCGGAGGAGCACCAACAAGTACAGGTTCTGCTACTTATACTTGGATTCCTGCCTTCACACTCGATAATGCATTCGTTCCGAATCCAACAGCTTCTAACACCGTGAATACTACATACACTGTTATTGTGGTAGATCCTACAACGGGATGTACTGCCAGCGATACCATGCAGGTGATCTTATACCCACAGATCATCATTCCAAATGGATTCAGTCCTAATGGTGATAGCAGGAATGATAAATGGGTGATCGATAACATTCAACAGTTCACTGAGAATGTTGTTGAGGTCTATAACCGTTGGGGTGAATTGTTGTTCATGAAAAAAGCTTACAATGGTGAGTTTGATGGTAAGTACAATGGAAAAGACCTTCCGGTTGGAACTTATTATTACATCATTAATTTGAATCATCCTGCATATACAAAACCGTTCACAGGACCATTAACGATATTCCGATAGCGCATGTTAAAAAGGATCTGCATAGTATTATTTTGTTTGAACGGGATCGTTTCGTTTGCACAGCAATTACCACAGTACACACAGTATATGTTGAATGAACTGGCGATCAATCCTGCTGTAGCCGGAAAAGAGGAATATGCCGATGCACGATCGAATAACAGACTTCAGTGGATTGGAATAACGGACGCACCAAGAACTTACATGCTCACCGTTCATGGTCCGATAACATTAAAGAATATGGGAGTAGGGATGCATTTGTATACAGACATAGTCGGACCAACAAGAAGAACAGGAATCAATTTCTCTTATGCTTATCATTTGAAACTGAAAGATGATATGAAACTTTCAATGGGATTGAGTGCGGGAGTTCTACAATGGGGAATAGACGGACATAAATTGATTTTGCATGATAGTGGTGATGAGAACCTTGTTACTAATTACCAGACAACATACGTACCTGATTTTGGAACAGGATTGTATTTTCACAAAAAGGACAGGTTTTATTTTGGATTGAGTGTTCCACAATTGTATCAGGCAAAGATCGGTCTTTATGAAAAGAATAGCCAAAGTAAACTGGTAAGTCATTTCAACTTAAATGGAGCTTATAAATTCGACTTGAATGAAGATTTCAAAATTGAACCATCTTTCCTGCTTAAGTATGCAATCCCAGCCCCTCCAAAAATTGACGGAGGAGTGAGGGTTATCTATAAGGAAATGATATGGTTAGGAGGCGCATACAGACATAATGACGCATTTACTGCCCTGATCGGATATTTGTACAAGAATTACCTGATGATTGGATACTCTTACGATTATACCACTACGAATATCAGAAAGTATTCATCAGGCACTCACGAGATTATGCTTGGAATAAGATTCACTAAAAAACAAGCATCTACCTGGGAACAGGAAGCAACAAAATAAGCTTCCAAATAAATCATACTTTTCTTGTTTTTCTTTTAAATAATGATGTAAGGCATTGAGCGCCTTCATTCTCAAAAATCACTTATTTAGAATGATTATAAATTAACTAGTGTGTTAAAAAAAATAAAAAAAACCGAGCTTAATTCTTAATCTTCTGTTAAATTTGCCAACGTTATATGTCATTTATTTGTCATTTAAAGGCGACTTAAAAAGATTTAAATTTTCTCATTTTCATATGAAAAAAAACATGTCCCGGATTTCGGTTAAGACACTCATAGCAGTGGTTCTTACCATGTTTGTATTTACCAAGGCAATTCATGCGCAGGATGGAGCCAAGCTATTCAAACAAAATTGTGCTGCTTGTCACGCTTCACACACTGATCAGAAATTAACCGGACCGGGTTTAAAGGGAGTTTTTGACCGTGCTCCAAAGGGCGACTGGTTGAAGAATTGGATTCTCAACAATGAAAAACTGATCAAGGGTGGTGATGCTTATGCCAATAAGATTTACAATGATTATGGTAAGGCCGCAATGACTGTTTTTGAAGGACAATTATCGGATAAAGATGTAGAAGCCATCTTAGGATTTATCAAAGCACCTCCTCCTGCTGCACCTGGTGCTCCAGCATCTGCTGTTGTTTCTCAAGGAACAGAAAACGAAGAAGGATCTAAAGTAGAGCCTCTTTATCTGATCTTAGGAATTATTGTTATCCTGGCTATTTTAACAGGTGCCATTCGCAGCGTAAGAACTTCTATGCAAAACGCCGTTAATCGCAGTCAAGGGAAATCAGAGAATCCTGATCTTACTTTCTGGGAAGAAGCAAAAGCATGGATTGGAACGAATCGCCGTTTGGTTGGTGTATTTTGCATTGTCATTGCATTTATGGGAATGAAATCCTGCTGGGATGCATGTTTTAACATCAGCGTTTATTACGATTGGAAAACAAAAAAAGGATACAAGCCAGAACAACCAATTAAATTCTCTCATAAA
>DAORJH010000441.1:0-2418 GCA_035438925.1 Bacteroidia bacterium
CTATCTGTTTTGCCTGTCAGCTCGTATTTTAGGTTAAAGTCAACAGGTAGTCTTAATTTTTGAAGGGAAATGTAATTTGTAATGTATTCCAATTCTTTACTTAATTCTACCTTATCATGTTTGCTTGTGTTTAGCATATAACGCATCAATTCAGAAAGGGTAATCACGGATCGTTCTGCTTCGTTGGGTCTTAATCGTATTAAGGCATTGATATTGTTGAGTGTGTTGAATAGAAAATGTGGGTTGATCTGTGATCGTAAAAAATTCAATTCTGCTATTCTGTTCTGTTCTTCCAGTTTTTTTTGGGTTCCCAATTGCAAAAAATAGTCTTCAACGAGTCGGAAAGTAGTACTAACGGCGAAAACCTGAACGATAGCTACAACAGAAAAGAAAAGCAGAAAAGGAGCATCGCTGGGACGAATCAATATAAATTCAACTAGGTTGCAAAGAAAAAAGGTTGACAGAAGTGCTATCGTGGATACGAGAAGATAAGGTTTAAGTCCTCTGGATTTAAAGATCTTCGGAATAAAATAGAAGTAATTCGCATAGAATAACAGGATGCAAATGATTTGTTTTAATATGTATTGGAGAAGAAAGTTCTCTTGATCAAATTGACGAGGATCATGTAAGTAAGGCGTGAAAATGAAAAAATACCATAATACAAGTTGAAGAAAATATGAAATTATCCTGCCTTTCATTGCATTGTAAATGTAGGCAGATATTATTGTTTTTTTAGCGCAAAAAGTGGATAGATAAAAGGACTTTGTATATAAAATCAGGGGGATTCTATATTTGTTTTCCTGTTTAGTAAATATTTATTTAAATTGGAAGTAATTATGGCAAGATCAACCCTTTTAATGTTTATCGTTTTTCTGTTAAACAATTCATTCGCGCAAAATTCTCCCTGGCAATCGCCTTTAAGAATTTGTACCGGTTCGAACGGTATCACATTCGGGACCTCAAGTTTATTTCAAGATTCTGCTGGTGTTGCCTCAGTTATTCGAATCGGTTCTTCTAGCAGTGATACACTTCTTTGTGCATTTCAATGGTTCCCTGCTCCTCAGGGAAATCCGAAGTGGGACAGAATAGCCGTGAAGTTTTCATACGATGGTGGTTCAAGTTGGACAACACCTACGAAATGTATTTTTATTGGATTACCCGGAGGGTATCAGCGTCCGTTCGATCCGGCTTTGGTAAAATTGTCGAACGGTCAGATCAGAATGTATTTTTCTTCTAGTTCAACAACTAATCCACCTGCAGGTGGCATTGATACTTATTCAGGAATTTCAAATGATGGAATTACTTATACGATCGACCCTTCGGTAAGGTTCGATAGTCCAACTAAACATGCCATTGATCCTACGCTGGCATTTTTTGGAGGAACTTGGTATTATAATTCGTGGACAAGTTCGAATGGTGACGGGGCACATAGAGCCATTTCGAATGATGGACTTACATTTACTACGCAAGCTATGAATTCGTATGATGGTAGTCACTTGTGGTTGGGAAATTATTTTGTTGACGGAAGTTTATTGAAATTTTACGGATGTGGGAGTGGTATGTGGGTCAATGCAAGCAATGATGGAAGCACTTGGGGAACGTATACAAATGTTGCTGTAATGGGAGCCGATCCTTCAGTTACAAAGAACAAGAACGGCACTTATGTTATGGTCTATACAGGACCTCCAAATAGCACAGGAGTGAAAGATCCTTTTGATGCGAATGCAGGATTCTCTGTTTTTCCCAGTGAATTTGATGACTTTTTAATGATTGAAAATAAGGAAATGAAATGGGATCTGCACCTTGAACTCTTTGATTTAAATGGGAAGTTGGTTCACGAAACGGAAATAGAAAAAGGAGCATTGACTACGAAAGTTGAATTAAGTTTTTTAAATGCAGGTGTATATTCCTGTATACTACATAGTGAGGAGAAGATAATCTGTAAAAAGGTGATTAAAAGAAGTTGATCTATTTCTCGGCTCTTCTTTTCTTCTCTTTTATAATGAGGTTCAATTCTCTTCCTGTCTGACCTTTCACACTGGTGTTCTCCTGCGCTCTGCGAATCAAATAAGGGAGTACATCTTTCACCGGACCATAAGGAACGTATTTGGCCACATTGTAGCCGTTAAATGAGAGATTGTAAGAGATGTGATCACTCATGCCAAGCAACTGAGAAAAATAGATCCGCTTATCGGAAGGTTGAATATTGTGTTTTTTCATTAACTCAACGAGGTACAAAGAACTTTTTTCGTTGTGCGTTCCTGCACACAATCCAACTAGATTGATATTCTCCACACAAATTTTCAATGCCTCATCATAATCCCTGTCACTGTTCTCTTTGGTTTGTTGAATAGGGGAGGGATAATTCATTTCCTTTGCTCTGAGTCTTTCTTTTTCCATGTAAGCACCTCTTACCAG
>DAORJH010000442.1:0-2416 GCA_035438925.1 Bacteroidia bacterium
TTTATTGTCGATCAACAATGCAACGCCTACCATGTTTGTGTTTGATGAGCCCACAACAGGATTGCATTTTCATGATGTAGCAAAACTTTTGAGATCTTTTGATGCGCTATTGAAAAGAGGACATTCTTTGGTGATCATCGAACACAATCTGGATGTGATCAAATGTGCGGACTGGGTAATTGATATGGGTCCTGAGGGTGGTGAACAGGGAGGAACAGTTGTCTTTGAAGGAACGCCGGAAGAATTAGCGAAGAGTAAAAAAGGCTTTACGGGAAAATATTTGATGGAGAAATTAAACTAAGCACTAATCTCCATAATCTAAAATCATAGATCTAAAATCTACAATCTAAGATTTAGCCTAATGGTATTTATTGAAGATCTTCCAGCTTAGTTCATAAGCTTTGTTCAATTCTGTTTTATTCAGTCCTAATTCGATTTTATTCAATTCTGCAAATTTTTCAAGATCTTCTGTTGCCATGTTTCCTGTTAATTCTTCTTTCGCCATTGGGCATCCGCCAAAACCATGAATGGCTACATCAAAATTGGTACAACCACTTTTATAAGCGGCTTCAATTTTTTCCAGTGCGCTTGGTTGGGTAGAGTGCAGGTGAGCGCCTAAGCGAACGCCTTTCATTTCAGGTAGCAAGGCAGTGAACAGAGCATTGATGTTTTCAGGTGTTGAACAACCTATGGTGTCGGCCAGAGCAATATTCTTGATTCCCATTTTCGTTAAGCGTAATCCCCATTGAATGGCGATATCCGGATTCCATTTATCTCCATAAGGATTACCAAAAGCCATGGAAATATAAACGAGTAATTCCTTTTTCTTCTTACGGCATAAACGTTGAATTTCTTCCACACGTTGAAGAGATTCTTCAATAGAAGAATTGGTATTGCGTTGCTGAAATGTTTCTGAAATGGAAAAAGGAAAACCCAGATAAGAGATCTCTTCAAAAGCACAGGCATCTTCTGCTCCACGTAAATTCGCAATAATAGCGAGCAATTTTGAGTTGCCGGCAGATAGGTCGAGTTGATCCAAAACACTTGCAGTGTCCTGCATCTGAGGAATGGCTTTTGGTGAAACAAAACTTCCGAAATCGATGGTATCAAATCCGACCTTTAAAAGTTGATTGATGTATTCTACCTTCAATTCAGAAGGAATTTGTTCTTTGATGCCTTGCATGGCATCACGCGGGCATTCGGTTATTTTGATCATTTAATGAGTTTTGAGTTAATCTGTTTAATCAGCTTTGGACCATGGTAGATGAATCCTGTATAAAGTTGGATCAAGTCGGCACCTGCATTCAGTTTTTCCATTGCGTCTTCCACGCTATGAATTCCACCAACACCAATCACAGGAAAGGCATTGTTGCTTTTTTGTTTCAAATAGCGAATCACTTCGGTGCTTCTTTTTGTTAATGGTTTTCCACTTAATCCCCCGGCACCATACTGATCAATTTCTTCTTTAGAGTATGTCAAACCTTCCCTTGAAATGGTGGTATTGGTTGCGATCACTCCGTCAATTCCTGTTGTTTTCACAATATCAATGATATCATCCAATTGGGTATTGGTAAGGTCGGGAGCAATTTTCAACAAAAGTGGTTTGACTTTGGGTTTACTTTTATTCAATGCCATAACAGCATTTAAAAGTGCAGTTAAAGGCTCTTTTTCCTGCAGATCTCTAAGATTGGGTGTATTCGGTGAAGAAACATTCACCACAAAATAATCGACCACATTGTATAATTCATTAAAGCAGATCAGGTAATCCTCAACCGCTTTTTCATTCGGAGTGATCTTATTCTTCCCAATGTTTCCACCTATGATGAGACCTGAATTTCTTCTTTTTTTCAGGCGTTCTGCTGCACTTTTAGCTCCCTCATTATTGAATCCCATTCTATTGATGAGGGCTTCATTTTTTATTAAACGGAAAAGTCTGGGTTTATCATTTCCCGGCTGTGCTTTAGGAGTTAAAGTTCCAACTTCAACAAATCCGAATCCCATGTCGCCAAATTGCTCAAAAGCCACTGCATCTTTATCAAGTCCGGCAGCCAAGCCAATAGGGTTTTGGAATTCAAGTCCAAAGAGTTTTCGTTTAAGGGATGAATGCTCTATTTTATATGATTTTCGCGTAAAAAAGGCGTATCCGGGCAAAAAACGACTCATTTTAAGCAATTTGAAGGTTAAATGATGCGCTTTCTCAGGATCGAGACTGAATAGAAAAGGTTTAATAAGACCGTACATGGGAAGTAAAATTACAGTTAATTGCTTGTTAAAGCTCGGTAGAAATAGGAAAAAGCGTGAAAATTGACGGATTTTTTGATTTTTTTATTTTCGTATCAAAAAAACCTTAATTTTGCGCCTAATTAAAACCAAATTAAAACTCAAAAAATGAAAAAAGTATTATCAATCGTAGCTG
>DAORJH010000443.1:0-2416 GCA_035438925.1 Bacteroidia bacterium
CACTTCAGCTAACACTAATTTTAGTTTGGATATCAATATGCAACCTTACACGGATAATGGCTCTGCGGGATATGGTTTTGCCTCCCAACTCATCTCTTACAGTGTAGCAAATCATGTGAGGGATGTTTCAGTTGAAGACATTGTTGCACCAACGAATGACCCCAATTATTTCAGGAACAATATCAATTGCGCCAATCCCATCATCAAATTAAGAAACACCGGAACTGCCACGGCAACACAGGTTGTTTTCAGTTATGGTTTAGCAGGAATGACACCACTTACTTATACATGGACCGGTTCCCTCGCATTTTTAGCTGAATCCGAGATCACTTTTCCTCCATCCGTTTCCGTTTTCACAAATAACACCTCTGCTGACTTCAGCGTTTCTGTTGTTTCGGTGAATGGGGTAAATGGAGATGAAGACCTTTTCAATAATATTTACCGATCAAAAACAGGAGCAGTGATCACTTATCCAAATAAATTTGCCGTGATACTAACTACCAACAATTCAACCGATCCGGGCACCCTCAAGAATGAAACGAGCTGGAAATTGTTTGATGAAAATAATAATCTGATCGCCTCACGAACAAACGCCAACAATCTTTCCGTTTATATTGACACAGTCAATTTACAACCGGGATGTTATAAATTCTCTATTGACGATTCAGGCTGCGACGGATTCAGCTGGTGGGCCTATCAGTATTACAATCCGAATCCGGGAACAGGAACGGTGCGATTTGATTATGCTGTCTTTCCAAGCACCTTTGCTTATTTTCCCGGTGACATTGGTTGTAATTACACACAATATTTCAGAGTCAATCCGGCCCCAACCGATATTAAAAAATTAAGTGGAAATAAGAACAGTGCTGATATCTATCCAAATCCTGCAGGTAACACACTTTATGTACATATCGATCTAAATGAAGAGTCCTCAAGTGAAATAAAGATCACCGACTTAACAGGAAGAGTGGTAATGGAAAGAAGAACTGCTAGTATCAGAAACAACTTTGAAAAACTGGATGTAAGTGAACTTGCTTCGGGATCTTACCTCGTTCACGTTCTACTAAAGGATGGCGAAACGATAACAAAGAAAGTGATCATACAACATTAGAGTAGTTTCGAAATTTAAGAAAGGTATTAGATCACTCGTTGATAAAGCCAACCAATGCAAGCACATCTTCTGCATCTACGGTCTTAAAGACAAGTTTATTGAAATCCCATACACCTAATCCTTGCTGGTAACTTTCAGTACCCATTACGATTTCCTTCACTACAGCAGCAATATTTGTTTCTGTTTTGAAATTCTTTAGTTGAAACTGTGCTTTGCCTACATCCTTATCATTGAGTTTAATGATATGACCATAAGGATTGTTCTTTACTTCGTAAGAGAAGCCATTTGAAGGTGGAGAATAAACCAGATCGGTCACTGTTCCGGCTGTAGCATCTACGAGAATTTGTTTAGCACCAAAATTATAGATCGTCCTTTTACTATCCAGTTTAACAATACTAGCAACACTCGTTTCAGGCTTCACACTTACTTTTCCCAATGAAGTACTCGATTTACTTTCCACATTCACCTTATTAAAACTGATCTCAGTATTCTCTTTATTGAAATGGGCGTATATAAAATTTGAATTGTCGAGCCACCACATGGCTGGATCCGGCACTCTTGATTCTTTCGTGCCTTGCTGACCATATCCTGCATCTTTCACCAATTCAATTTTGGGTTTATTTGCCGGATAAAGAAAAAGTTTAAAAGGCGAAGTGGTTTTATCGAATTCAACATCCTGTCCCAATTTTGCCTTAAAAACCAGATTTTTCACTTCTCCATACTGACCTGTTGTGAAGTTGAAGACAGAATAATATTTCCCCTTGAAGGCATCGTTGGTATAATAGATGGCACTATCATTGGATAGCTTAACTAAATTGGCTCTTCCTTCCCACAAGACCTTTTTTTCTTTCAGGTCAATAATGTTTCCAATACCGGTGATCATGTATCTGTCCTTATACAAAAGATTCATTCCCATATCGGTTCTGATATGATCCTTCCCGTCTTTCTTTCCGCTCACGGTCAACAATTCATCTCTTCCAATATACGATCCGTTCAGAAAATGATAACAGTAGATCTTCTGCTTGAATTCACCTTTACCATTGGGATCAACATGCACAACGATCAATCCCTGTTTCACATTCTGAGCTTTGAATAGAAAGGAGGTGCAAAGAAATAATAGTAGAAAAAAGGACCGCATCTTATTTATTCTTTAAAAAGTCAAACAATAATCGAACACCAACACCGGTGCCACCTTTACCTCTGTAGCTATCTTTAGAACCTAAAAAAGCCGGGCCGGCAATATCTAAATGGAAATAAGGATAATCGGTGAATTTCTCTAAAAATTTACCAGCCGTAATAGAACCT
>DAORJH010000444.1:0-2415 GCA_035438925.1 Bacteroidia bacterium
AACTAGCCAATGTCAAAGCACGTCTCGACTTCGCTCGACGTGACAAGCTCGAATCGCATTTAGTTCGCGCTTCAAATTTTCTTTATGTCGTGCTCATGAATTCGGCCCGACTTCAATATTCACGACTTCGGGTCGCATTTGAGGGAAGAAAAGAACTTCTTGTATGGCCACATTATTTGTAAGTAGCATCGTTAAACGGTCGATCCCAATTCCAATTCCTGCTGTTGGAGGCATACCATACTCCAATGCTCTTAAAAAATCATGATCAATGAACATCGCCTCATCGTCTCCCCTCTCCTGTAACTTCAACTGCTCTTCAAATCGTTCTCTCTGATCGATCGGGTCATTCAACTCACTATATGCATTTGCAATTTCCTTTCCGTTCACCATTAATTCGAATCGTTCCACCAAACCTTCGGTTGTTCTGTGTTTCTTTGTCAATGGACTCATTTCGATCGGGTAATCAGTAATGAAAGTCGGTTGAATGTAATTTCCTTCGCACTTTTCACCAAAGATCTCATCGATCAGTTTTCCTTTCCCCATACTTGCTTCTACATGAATATTCAAGCTCTTACAAACATCGCGAAGAGCAGCCTCATCCATTCCACTAATATCAATTCCTGTATGTTCTTTAATGGCTTCGAACATGGTCACTCTTTTGAACGGAGCTTTGAAATCGATCTTCTTTTCTCCTATCATAACTTCAGTTGTACCATAGAGATCCATTGCCACTTTCTCCAATAGCTCTTCCGCAAACTTCATCATCCAGTTGTAATCTTTATATGCTACGTAAAATTCAAGTACGGTGAATTCCGGATTGTGCGTTCTATCCATTCCCTCATTTCTGAAATCCTTCGAAAATTCATATACTCCTTCAAAACCACCAACGATCAAACGTTTTAAATACAATTCGTTCGCAATACGCAGATACAAAGGAATATTCAATGCGTTGTGATGCGTGATGAAGGGACGTGCAGTGGCTCCACCCGGAATACTTTGTAAAACTGGCGTCTCCACTTCCAGCAAACCTGCATTGTTCAAGGTTTGGCGAATAGAGGTCATGATCTGCGTACGCTTTTTGAAAGTATCTCTAACATGTGGGTTAATGATCAGATCCACATAACGCTGACGATAACGAAACTCAGGATCGCTCACCTCATCAAATGAATTTCCACTGTCATCTGTCTTCACAATAGGCAAAGGCTTCAATGATTTACTTAGAATTTTAAGAGATGTAACATGTAAGGAGATCTCTCCCGTTTTGGTCGTGAAAACATAACCTTGAACTCCGATGATGTCTCCAATATCGATCAGCTTTTTCCACACGATATCGTAAAGCGATTTATCCTCACCGGGACAAATATCATCTTTGCGAACATAGATCTGCAATCTTCCGCCACCATCTTGAATCACTGCGAAACATGCCTTACCCATATCGCGTATACTCATTAAACGACCCGCAATAGAAATGTCCTTATAATTCAATTTATCTCTATCATAATTCTCCTTTATATCCAATGCTGAAGCATTTACTTTGAATTCTTCCGCCGGATAGGCATTGATACCCATGGCAGTAAGTTCTTTTAACTTTTGTCTTCTTAATTCTTCTTGTTCGCTTAGTTGAATGGACATACTTTTATTGATTGAGAATTTAAAATTAAGGTTTTATCAGGTACTAATTCCGTACGTTGATAAAAAGTGAATTTTTTTACAGTAATATGAAAGAAACCGTTAGCATTTTCTGGTTTAGAAGAGATCTTTGTTTGTCTGACAATACGGGACTTTATTTTGCCTTAAAGGAAAATGAAAACGTTCTCCCCATCTTTATTTTTGACACCGAGATTCTGAACAAAATCGAGAACAAACAGGATAGGCGGGTGGGTTTTATTCATAAAGCCTTAAGTGAAATGGATGTGGCACTCAGAGCAACAGGTTCAGGACTGAAAACCTTTTTTGACAGTCCGATTCAGGCCTTCACAACACTCTTCAAGAATTATAACATCAAGAATATTTATGCCAATCATGATTATGAGCCTTATGCTCGAAAGAGAGATGAAGCCATTCGTGAGTTAGCGAAAAGCAAAGGGATCTCGTTCAAGACATTTAAAAATCAATGCGTCTTTGAAAAGGACGAAGTGTGTAAGGACGATGGTAAGCCCTACACTATCTTTACTCCTTACAGCAGAAAGTGGAAAGGCTTGCTAAAGGAAGAACATGTGAAGAAATACAACAGCGAAAAATACCATCATAACTTTTACAAATACGAAGCGAAATCGATCCATACCTTAAAATCAATTGGCTTTCATCCAACAGCTATTGTTTTTAATTCAAAACCCCCCTTAAGCAAGTCTCTGTTATTAAAATACAAAGAACAAAGAGATTTTCCGGCCGTATCAGGAACCAGTCGTTAAAGCA
>DAORJH010000445.1:0-2415 GCA_035438925.1 Bacteroidia bacterium
ATGAATTGGTAAAGTTTGAAAAACTGGGTAAGAATGCAGGAATTGTGAATCTCTATGAGGCTGTGAAAATGGCTGAAAAAGTTGCGAAGACAAAAACCTGATCGATCAGAATTTCCTCTTGATCTTAGAATTGTTCTTCTTCTTGTAAACGATTTCTTTCTTCTTCTTTCTGGCGATCTCGTAACTAAGGCTGATCTCATGCGCACCTGCCGAGTATTTATTGTTCAAAGATGAGATCGTAAGATCATAACTGTAACAGATCTTCAGATTTTTACCAGGCAGATCCACCCCTGCCATCAAAGCAATTCCTTCATTACCATTGGCGCTGAATTCACTCTTTTTCGGAGGCAATCCACGATAGAAAATTCCCATTAAAAGCATTTTGTAATTATAGATCACACCAAAGTCAAGCTGATCGTTTCCTTTTTCATGTCTGTAATTCGTCATGAATGTGATCGCTTGATCCGGTTTTACTGCATTGGTATCATTTGCCTTTATTACGACTCTGTATCCAGCATGTGTGCTGATGAAAACAGGAAGGTTGTCTGTTCCTCCCAGAACATTCACATTGGGTTGATTTAAATGTTTGAGTGAAATTCCTCCCCAAAAGTGATCACTGCTGAATACTGCACCTGCCCCAAGATCCAGATAAGTAACAGTATTGGCATAACCAACATCCTCAGAAACTGCTGCTCCTGTGATGAATTGATCATTTAAAACCAGTTTTGTGAAATCAATTCTTTTTTGTCCGGCTCCAACTGAAACAGAAGGACGGATCTGTGAGGAAAATCCGGTCTTTATCTTGTATGCATAATTGATAACACCACTCGTACTTATCAAATTCGCACTTCCGATCCTGTCTTGAATAACATATCCACCTACTCCTGAATTCCAGTCCTCCAGATTTTTATCATAAGAAACCATGTAAGTGCTAAAGGATTTTTTAACGCCCGGCCATTGATTTCTGTAAACAGCTGAGAATCTTTGATCGGTTGTCAATCCTGTAAAAGAGGAATTCAGATACAAGGGGTTATTCGCAAATTGAGTGAATTGCGGATCCTGTGCCATGAATTTCATGGAGCTTAATAAGAACAGACTATGTAATATCCTCTTCAATTTATTTTATCAATAGGTTCAGGTCTCCGGCCTTGTCAAATATTCTTCCATCCATTAACTTGGCGTAGATCTTCCATACATAAACATCCTGCGTACACAATTTACCTCTGAAATAACCATCCCATCCTTCTTTCGGATCAGAGGTTTCAAATAATAATTCTCCCCATCTGGAGAAAATCTTCAAATTATAGGTTTCCACATTCTTTATAACCGGATGGAAAATGTCATTGCTTTTATCTTTCGGATCAAAAACAGATCCTGATGAAGAACTTGTATTCGGTGTAAAGGCATTCGGAACTTGTACTCCCGATTCGGTTGTGGCAATGATCTTGTCGGCCAATGCAAATGTATCCTTACAGTTCTTGTCAGAGACAGCGATCAGTGTGACTACATATTCACCTACATTCTGATAATTATAGGATGGTGAATTTGCATTCGAAGTGCCTCCATCCCCAAATGTCCATGAATAGGTACTTGCTCCAGTGGATTGATTGGTTAATTGAATGGCTTGAGAAGGAACAACAACCTCTATAAGGTCAGAACTGAATAAGGCAAGGGGTTTAGGGAATACTTTGATCACTTTCTTAATAGTGTCTGAACAATTATTGGCATCCAAAGCGATCAATTGCGCCGTATAAAGTTTATTGGAGGATGTATTGTTCAAATAAGTTTTGGAGTTAATACTATTTGTGCTCACACTTCCGTCTCCGAAACTCCAGTTGTAATTCTTAACGCCTGCTATTGCTGAAAAATTAACACGCAAGGATGCGCATCCACTATCGGGTGATGAAGTGATATTGAAATTTGCCTGTGGATGCAATACGAAACTTACTTTAACAGTATCCTTACAATTATCTGAATTGATTGCAACCAAAGAAACAGTCTTTGTCATATCAGAAGTGGTTCCATTTGTGAATGTGAATGAAGGATTATTCAGACTGGAAGTAGAAGTTCCCATATCCCATACATACGTATTTCCTCCTACGGATGTATTTGTAAATGAAATTAATTTAGGAGAACAGGCAGGTGTATCAAGATCGAATTGTGCTTTTGGATACGCGAATAAGGTGATCGTTTTTATCACTGAGTCTTTACAATTATTGATATTACCAACAACTAATTTGACACTGTATGTATTTGCACTACTTCCTTTACTGCTTGTAAAGGTCATTGAAGCATTTACAGCAACAGAACTTTGACCGTTATTAAAATTCCAGTTGTTACTGTTCTGCCCCGTTGATGTATTGGTGAAATTGATTGACAGTGGTGAGCAACCTGATAATGCAGATGTGGTGTAAC
>DAORJH010000446.1:0-909 GCA_035438925.1 Bacteroidia bacterium
CCATGTTGACCAACAGAAGCGATAGCTACACCAAAGAACAAAGCGAATACAACAATAGGAAGGATATCATTCGCTGCCATTGAACGAACAACGCTCTCGGGAATGACATGGTCGATAAAATTCTTTGCATCCTGAACATTCGCTTTAATTCCGGTTTCGGCTTTTGCATCGGGAAGATCAAGATGCATCACCTTTCCGGGTTCAAATAGATTGACCATAACAAGTCCAAGTGCCAGAGCCAATAGGGTTGCCGAAGTAAAATAGATCATTGTTTTGAGGCCTATCCTCCCCACGCTCTTAAAATCGCCGACCTTTGCCACTCCAAGTACCAATACGGCAAGTACCAAGGGCGCAATGATCATTTTAATCAAGTGAAGAAACAGATCGCTTAGAACGGAGAATTTTGAGGCTGTGCTTTTCTTTTCCTCCTTCAGATACCTTTGCTCTAGAACAGAGAGTGTTTTCTCCACCTGTTCGGCTACTTTCTTTTCCTTTATTGAACTGACCAGTGTTCTGTCGTAACTGAATTTATTCTTGGTGATCGAAATATTGATAATGTACCCACAAACGATCCCCACCAACATGGAAATGACGATCAAAACGATCAATTTATTTTTCTTGAATTTATTCATTTCTATAATGCAGATTGAAGCGTTTCCATTTTCATTCCTCTGGACCCTTTGATCAGAACAGTGGAATCGGTCAACTTTCTTTCATTGAGAAAATTTAAACATTCCTGGGTATTTTTAAAGGACTTGAATGATCCATTGTTCATTTTATGAAATTCTTCGCCTACCAAAACAACATCTGTGAATTTTTTATGAATCAATAACTGGATGATCTCTTTGTGTTCTCTATCGCTGAATTCACCTAATTCAAACATATCACCCAACAACAGGAATTTGTTTT
>DAORJH010000446.1:919-2405 GCA_035438925.1 Bacteroidia bacterium
CGGGATACGAAGAAAAGTTCTCAATGGCGGCTCTCATGCTGTCGGGATTGGCGTTGTATGCGTCCAGTAATATAGTGTTCTTTCCGGTCTTGATCAGTTGTGACCGATTCATATTAGGGGAATAGTTTTCCAGTGCTTCTCGTATAGCTGATTCTTCGACTTTGAAGTAATGACCGATCGCTGCTGCAGCCAGGCAGTTCACGAAATTGTAAGTTCCGGTGATCTTGGTTTGAATGGCTAGTGTATTATCCCAGTTCATATCTCCGTAACGACTTACATATTTGAATTTCACGGTTTCAGAATTGCTGAGGTCTTTACCAATGATATCGTATAATTTTTTGCAACCATAGGTGAATTTATCATTGTCTTTCGCGAGCTCATTCAGGATCGGATCATCTCCATTCACGAATACTTTTGCATTTTTCAGTTTAAGAAAACGGTACATTTCACTTTTTCCTTTTTTAACCCCTTCAAATCCTCCGAATCCTTCCAGGTGTGCCTTGCCAATATTGGTGATTAATCCAAAATCCGGCTCAGCAATTTCACATAGGTCATGGATCTCTCCCTGATGATTCGCTCCCATTTCGATGATGGCGAATTCATGTTCTTTTCTTAACCCTAACAAGGTAAGAGGTACACCAATGTGGTTATTCAGGTTTCCTGAAGTTGCAAGGGTATTGTATTTTTTAGAAAGTACTGCAGCGATCAATTCTTTGTGTGTCGTCTTGGCGTTGCTTCCTGTAATCGAAAGCACGGGAATGCTGAATTGTTTACGATGATGATTGGCCAATAGCTGTAGAGCCTTTAAACAATCTTCGGTATAAAAGATCTTTTTTCCGTCAGCATATTTTTCTTCATCCACTATTGCATACAATGCTCCGGAATCAATTGCCTTCTGCGCAAATTCATTTGCGTTGAAATTAGCTCCTTTTAGAGCAAAGAACAACGCATTCTTTTCTATTTTCCTAGTGTCAGTACCAACTGTCATGTTGGACTGTAGGTAAAGACTGTAAAGTTCAGTAAGAGATATGGTTTGGCTCACGATACAAAATAAAAAACCCCTGAGCTATGAACTCAGGGGTTTTATGTTATTTATCAACAAAATTATTTTCCTAGACCAACCGGGCTACCCACACGTACCATTGCACATCTGAATCCGATCCAGGCATTCGCCTGACGTTGATCCAGGAATCTTCTGGTGCCGGGATTCAGGAAGTAAGCACGGTCTCTCCAGCTACCACCTTTGTACACACGGGCCTTGTCATTCACTAAAGAAGTTTTCGCATATTCATACATCATTTTATCACCACGACTTGAATAAGCATCTTCACCGTCTTCAAAATAGATACTTGACATTACATCACCATCCAAATAGTTGATGTAGTCAGCTGTCTTGTAATTACGACGCTCATCTAAGTTGTCAGTTGAAATGGCTGTAGAAACCTCTCTCCATTGTACGCGTCCAGGGATATCTGATTTTCCTTCC
>DAORJH010000447.1:0-2400 GCA_035438925.1 Bacteroidia bacterium
AAATGCAAAAAGCAATTGCTTCGAAGGCATTTGACGGAGAATTTGAAGGAATTCCTGTGATCAAATATGAAGCTGCACTATATGGTGAAGTGAAAAAACCAGGATTAGGCCCTCTCCATACAGAATTTGACGGTAAAGGAAATGCTTACACTTCATTCTTTGTTTCATCAGAAGTTGTAAAATGGAATATCAAAGATCTGAAAGTACTTGACCGTGCTTCTACTTTCTATTCAGTTGGTCACTTATGTATCCCAGGCGGCGATACAAAAACACCAAATGCAAAATATGTAATTGCTTATAACAAGATCACAAAAGACCGTTATTTACCTACCGGACCGGAATTATCGCAAAGCGCACAGTTGTATGACATCAGTGGTGATAAAATGCAATTGATACTAGACTTTCCTACAATCGGGGAGCCCCACTATGCGCAAGCTTGTGCTGCAAATATAATCAAGGACAAACAGGTGAAAATTTTCAAGATCAATGAAAATAAACATGCATATGTTGCAATGGGTGAAAAAGAGGCAAAAGTGGTTAGAGAAGGAAACAAAGTACATGTGTACATGACGGCTATTCGTTCACACCTAACGCCTGATAATATTGAAGGTGTCAAACTAGGCGATGAGGTTTACTTCCACGTTACCAATTTGGAGCAGGATTGGGATGTGCCTCACGGTTTTGCCATCAAAGGTGCTTCCAATGCAGAGCTGTTAATTATGCCGGGAGAAACTCAAACTTTGAAATGGGTTCCGAATCGTGTTGGAATCAGTCCGATGTATTGCACAGACTTCTGTAGCGCTTTGCATCAGGAAATGACAGGGTATGTTCGTGTATCTCCTGCAGGAAGCAATGTTCCTTTACAATTTAGCACGGGCACTAATATTGCTGCTGCTGAAGGTGAAGCTAAAAAGTAATTTTCGCTGAAATAAAAGAAAGCTATAATGCGCTTGAGTCAGATCAATCACATTATGGCTTTTTTTTAGCCTTGCATCTTCTGTCCCTAGTACATTTCTATAGAATCAAGAATAAAAGGTGAGTTACAACGAAGATTTATTTCACAACAATTACTGAGTCGATTTTAGAATTATGAAAGCAAGTAAGATTAAAATTTGGATGGGTGCTTTGATCATAGTAAGTGGCATCATGCTTATAGGTGTACTCTATGTTCCAATGTGGTATATCGATCTTGACGCACCCCAATATCCTGAAGGTTTGCAATTACAGATATTTCCTGATAAAATTGGAGGCAATGTTGATATAATTAACGGATTGAATCATTACATCGGCATGAAAACTTTGCATACCGAGGATTTTATTGAGTTCACTGTACTACCGTATATCATTGGATTTTTTGCAGGCACATTCATTTTGGCAGGTTTGATTCGTAATAGAAAATTAATAAGATCACTTCTTGGGCTGTTCATTTTGTTCGGAATAATTGCAATGGTTGATTTCTGGAGATGGGAGTATAACTATGGGCATAATCTTGATCCCAATGCAGCAATAATCGTACCCGGAATGGCTTATCAGCCACCTTTGATCGGATTCAAACAGCTTCTTAATTTTGGAGCCTATTCAATGCCGGACATCGGCGGGTGGATGTTTGTAGCTGCAGGATGTACATTATTGTTTGTTGTGCTACTTGATATCAGAATGAATAAAAAAAAGATATCCAATGAAACAACTTTGGAAAAAACAAGCCCCTCTGGCGTCCTTGAAAAAGTAGCCATTCTTTTATTGGTATCACAATTGGCTTCTTGCTCTATAGACAAAGACCCGATTATTGTAGGTAAAGATAATTGCGATTATTGTAAAATGACCATTAGTGACAGAAGATTTGGCGCGGAGATCGTATCGAAAAAAGGAAAAATATATAAATACGATGAAGCACAATGTCTCATTTCTGACTTAAAAGAAGGAAAGATAAAAGAGTCTGAAATCAAAGATGTATATCTTACTGACTTTTGCGGCAAGAACGAGTTGATAAACCAGAAAAGTTCATTACTTTTAAGGAGCGATGAGTTTAGAAGTCCAATGAATGGTAATGTTGCTGCATTTTCACAGCAAGACAGTATGAATCAATATAAAAACAAACTTAACGCAGAAGAGGTAACATGGAGTAATCTCACAAAATAAATTCATTGATGCGTTTTTTGATCTTTTATTTTTCAGTTGTTTTTTGCATTTCTCCGCTCATTCATTTCTCAAAAACCATTCATGTCGGAAAAAACGCACTAAACAAATCCATTCAAGTAGCCTTAGCACAATCGCAACCGTATGACACCATTCTTGTTTCACCCGGTGTTTATCACGAGAAGAATTTGATCATTGGCAAACCTCTTGTGTTGATCGGGAGTAACTACCCGGTTCTTGACGGAGAGAACAAATATGAAATTG
>DAORJH010000448.1:0-2394 GCA_035438925.1 Bacteroidia bacterium
GGGATGAATAGCATCTGCATTGGTGATCTCAGCAGCAGCAATAATATTAGCCATGTTCAAGTAACTGTCTTTACTTGGTGGTGGACCTATACACACAGCTTCATCAGCAAACTTCACATGTAAACTTTCTCTATCAGCTGTCGAATAAACCGCAACGGTTTTTATTCCCATTTCGCGACAAGTACGAATTACGCGAAGGGCGATTTCGCCACGATTGGCTATTAAGATTTTTTTAAACACTCTTTTAAATTTTAAATGTTGAATGTTAAATGTTTAATTTATGATAAATGAGATCATTTACCATTTAAAATTTAGCATTAATAATTAAGAAGGATCTACAAGGAATAAAGGTTGATCATATTCCACCGGAGTGGCATCGTTCACTAGAACTTTTACGATCTTACCTTTAATATCACTTTCTATCTCATTGAAAAGCTTCATCGCCTCAATGATACATACTGTTTTTCCTGCTGCGATCTCATCACCTACATTAACAAATGGTGGTTTATCCGGACCAGCAGAACGGTAGAATGTACCGATCATTGGGGATTTAATGGTAATGTATTTACTATCGTCAGATGTATTATTTACCGGAGCTTTTATCTCCTGGCTTTGATTGGTAACCGGCGCTTGATGAACGGGCTGACTGATCTGTTGTACAGGCTGAGTCATCTGCTGTTGCATCATTGGCTGAGCCTGCATAACAACTTGCGTGTTGTTCTTGGGCGTACGGATAACGATCTTGATCTCCTTTGTTTCAAGCTCAACTTCGCTTACCCCGCTTTTTGAAACAAACTTAATAAGGTCCTGAATTTCGTTAAGTTTCATGTGTGTGTTTTTTAGTTAGTGGGGCAAAAATAAGGGTATTTTAATTAAAAGAAAGAGCTTTTTACCTTGTTTTTAAACAAAAAAAGGGGATTTTTTAGTGATTTTTGATTAAAATGATGAAAAATGGTATAAAAAAAGCCGTTTTTATTAAAACAGCTTTTTTTCATTGAAATAAGGGTCTTAGAACAGAATTCCGATATTGATTCGGATCGCATTCATGATCAGATTTTGCTGAACCATTTTATAGGATTGAGTCCCACTTGGGTCAGAAATGATATCAGAAATAAGGAATTTTGATTCGTTTCGGGAGAAGTTGGTAAAGCTTCTGAAATAATTAACACTCGTAAAGAAAGATGTTGATCCACCTAACCTGTATTCAAATCCCATTCCAGCATTGAAACCAACACGCATCGGAATCAGGGCAGCATCTTTACTTAAATTAATATTCTTCTGATCAGGAGTGGCCTCATCACCTTTTGAGCCATTTGTTACCAAACCATTGCCATCGTATTTGTAGGAAGTCCAGTAGGAATCATTTGCTGTTGCCTTGATCCTGATCCCCAATTCGGCCCCAAACATACCGAAATACTTCATGCCGGAATATTCTTTAGTGGACATTTTAAGAATAGCAGGAATTGTAACATGAGTGGTCTTGATGGTTCTCTCCTTCAAGTAATAACGCGTGTTACTTGTGTTATTAATATCAGTAGGATTCTTTTTCCCCTCAACGGCTACAAAGTTGTTCGTTTCATCCATCCAATAAGAAACGGAATAGTTTTCCTTGGTATCCTGGCGAAAGGTCATTTTTCCTCCTTCAAAATCACCACCTATGCCTGTAGAAAGTGCAATGATATCAGAAAAACGGAATTCCATATTCAAACCAAATCCTGTTCCAAAAAAGGCACCGTATGGCTTATTGTTATTTTCATTGGTTGTAAACCAGGTCGGCTGGGCCGCCACTCTTAAACCGAAACGAAATTTCTTATCAAAATCCTTTTTTTCAGAAGCCGGCTCCTGAGCTAAGACGATGCCTGACATGGAACTCAACAAGAGAATGGTGCATAAATACTTTTTCATCTTACTTATAATTAAGGTTATTTTTACAAATATAAAAAATTAGCCTATGCCTACAAGGATATTTGCAAGTTTAATTGTGTTCTTAATATTAACGTCCTGCGTTCACAACCCACTGGATGTTGATCTTAGCAAGGTGAATATTGCTTCTATACCATGCGAGCGATTCGAGAAAGATCTTTTTAACATTTCGCAGAAAGATATAAGAAAGGGTACAATTGAATTAAAGAATAAATACGGCAGTTTCTTTGATCACTACATGATGAACCTGTTAAAAGTGAACAACACATCTGATAGTATATACGAAGCACGGTTGGTCGCTTTCTTAAACGACAAAGATATTAAAGGTTGTTATGCGCAAATTAAAAAAGTGTACCCGGATGAGGCAATGAATGAATTGGCTCCTCAGGTGAACGACTGCATCAAACGATTTCATTTCCATTTTCCAAAACGTAAATTGCCGGTAAGATTTGTTACTTGCACCAGTGGATG
>DAORJH010000449.1:0-2386 GCA_035438925.1 Bacteroidia bacterium
ATCTTTATTGAATTTATAGCAGATACCTGCCTTCTGTGTGGTATAGACATTGAAATATTCATTGCTCAAAGGTGTATTGAAATCCTTGTACTGTCTGGCATTCCTATTATAATCATTTGTCAGTTTATCTGAATAACCTTCATAATAACCGGGATTATAACTAAGCTGAAGCTGTCCGTATTTTCCCGCTGGCTCGGTATAGGATAGATTCACACCTGCTTTCTTCGTATTTCCATAGGTGTTGTATTTTTGATCCAATCCGGAAATCGTATCCAGATAAATATTCTTGCTATAGTATGTGCCGTCATTGAATTTTTCAGTGAGTTGTCCGTTCAAATTCAAAGATATCGTTCTGCCTTTTTTATTGACCTTATGTTGAAAGAGTAAGCTCGGAGAAAGATCATAACCCGTGTTTCCCGTTCTTGTACTTGTCTCTGTTCTGCTAAGCAATAAAGAATCGAAGACGGTATTGCTTCCTGCCAATTTACTCTTGATCAAATTATCTTGGAACGTGAAATTTGGAGTGAATATGATCTTATTTGATGAATCGATATTGTGCTCAAACCTGAAATTGAAACGATGATTCATGTTAATTGTATGATCATTGTTCGACTGAGAATATTTTAGTTGGTCCTTACCAAAATAATTCCTCACTTGTATGGCATCATTGAGGTTATCAGAATAATTGAAGAAATAACTTCCGGAAACACTGGTTTTCTTGCCCCACTCGTCCGTATAATTGAATCCTGCTGATTGTGTAGCGGAAATACCATTCTGTGGTGCTGTCATCAATCCCGATGATCCTCCGAATCCTCCTCCACCCATTCTTGGTCCGCCACTTCCTCTGTCGCCTCTTCCACCACCGTTAGATCCCATCGCTCCTGTCAGATCTGATATACTGAAATTCTGCTGATTGATGTTATTCGACATCAACAACAAGGAAACGCGTTGTTTGGCTTTAAAGCTATTGATCACTGCTCCGGCATTGTATTTTGTATCACCTGCTTCATCAGAACCGAGTCCTCCGTAAACTTTTCCGAACTGACCAACATTCTTTCCTCTCTTCGTTATAAAATTTATTGCTTTCTGTTGATCTCCGTCGTTGAATCCGGTGAACATACTTTGATCACTCATGCGATCGAAGATCTCCACTTTATCAATGATCTCAGCCGGCAAATTTTTTATAGCAGCATTAGGATCTTCACCAAAAAATGGTTTTCCATCCACCATCACTTTCTTTACTTCCTCACCGTTCACTTTTACTCCATTATTATCTGAAGTTACCCCCGGCATTTTTTTAATCAGATCTTCTGCTGTTGCATCCGGATTTGTTTTAAAAGCATCGGCATTAAAACTAGTTGTGTCTCCTTTTTGCTCTCCTCTTTTCTGAATCGTAACAACTTCCACTTCACTCAGCTGTTTTGCATTTGCGCGTATCACAGTTCTACCTAGTTCAAGTACTGGTTCCTTTGTTTCAATTGTTCTGTAAACTTTATTATATCCCAAATAGCTGAAGAGAAGGATATACTTTTTGCTTGAAACAAGATCCAGGCTGTATATACCAGAAGTGTCGCTTATAGTGCCTATTACAATAGCAGAGTCAGGATCCAAAACTGAAATTGCAACTCCTGGAATTACTCTTCCATCCTTTTCACTAACATAACCCTTCACTTTTGTTTGCGAAAAATCTGTAAGTGTGGTGATTAAAAAAAATATTGAAATGAATGTCTTCATCTAAAAAAGCAAAGATAAGATTAACCAACAAGCTTAGCACAGGAAAACACCTCAATATTCATACCCTCTACCTCTTAACTGCCGAGGCAGAGGGTCTTTCGGTAAATTCCACTCTTTATGAAGAACGATAGGCTTTTTCGTGATAGGATTTAATATGTGGTCCGAGAAATACACGCGAATAGATCCTAATAACAGAAATTCCACCAATAATGAAGCTCATCCCGGCAAAATAAGCCAGCAATACCTGCTCTTGAAGTATATGCCCAAACAAAAGATCTTCTCCAATGAACGTTGGTGTTATTGGAAATCCCATCAATCCAAGACAGGCAAGGAGAAAAATAAAAGCGATCTTAGGATGTTCATACTGATGTCCCTGAAAAAGTACCAGATCAATTGGTCCTTCAAACTTAATTAGTCTGGTTAAGCAAACGGAACCGACAATACCACTTACAACGATTCCCGAAAGATATACCAAGGCTTGATCGATGGTGAATGCCGCATTGAAGAAAACTGCCAGAACGATCCAAAGATCATTTATGATGATAAGAGCCCATGCTAAAAGTACATTATCACGAACCGTGAATGATTTAAGAACAAGTATAAATCCCACGAAAGAATAAACCACAGGCAGCCACTTGTAGATCCCACTACT
>DAORJH010000450.1:0-2383 GCA_035438925.1 Bacteroidia bacterium
ACTTGTCACTGGAATTACCGTGGTGATAAATACAAGATCAATATCATTGATACTCCTGGTCACGTTGACTTTACTGTAGAAGTAAATCGTTCACTGCGTATTTTGGATGGATTGGTATTCCTTTTCTCTGCAGTTGACGGAGTTGAGCCACAATCTGAAACAAACTGGCGTCTGGCCGATAATTACAATGTAACTCGTATCGGATTCGTTAATAAAATGGACCGTCAGGGTTCTGACTTTTTAGCTGTTGTTAAACAGGTAAGAGAGATCCTCGGCGGAAATGCAGTTCCTCTTCAATTGCCAATTGGTGCTGAAGAACACTTTAAAGGTGTTGTGGATCTGATCAATAACCGTGGTATTGTTTGGAATGAAGAAGATAAAGGAATGACTTTCAAAGAAGTTCCTATTCCGGATGATATGAAGGATGAAGTTGCTGAATACCGTGAGAAATTATTTGAAGCAGTTGCTGAATTTGATGATAAATTGATGGAGAAGTTCTTCGACGCTCCTGAAACGATCACAGAGCGCGAAGTATTGGATGCATTACGTAAAGCTTGTGTAGCGAACAAAATTGTTCCTATGGTTTGCGGAAGCGCATTTAAAAACAAAGGTGTTCAAACCATGCTTGACTTGGTGATGGAATTGATGCCTTGTCCTCTTGACAGAGATAATATTAAAGGAACTAATCCTGATACAGGTGAAGAGGTGACTCGTAAGCCTGACGCTAAAGAACCATTTACTGCATTGGCATTCAAGATTGCAACCGATCCATTTGTTGGTCGTTTGTGTTTCTTCCGTGCTTACGCAGGTCGTTTAGATGCAGGATCCTATGTATTGAATACCCGTTCAGGAAATAAGGAGCGTATCTCCCGTATCTTCCAGATGCATGCCAATAAACAAAATCCTATTGAATTTATTGAAGCAGGAGATATTGGTGCAGCTGTTGGATTTAAAGATATCCGTACCGGTGATACACTTTGTGCTGAGAAATTCCCTATCGTTCTTGAGGCGATGAATTTCCCTGAGCCGGTTATCGGAATTGCTATTGAACCAAAAACACAAGGCGATCTTGATCGTTTAGGTGTAGGATTAAATAAACTTTCTGAAGAGGATCCTACCTTCCGTGTAAAAACAGACGAAGATTCAGGGCAAACAATTATCTCCGGAATGGGTGAGCTTCACCTGGAGATCATTGTAGATCGTTTAAAAAGAGAATTTAAAGTTGAAGTGAATCAGGGTGCACCTCAGGTGGCCTACAAAGAGTCACTTTCTTCTACAGTTGAACATCGTGAGGTATACAAGAAGCAAACAGGTGGTCGTGGTAAATTCGCGGACATCCGTTGTACGCTTGGTCCTGTAGATCCTGATTTCGATACAGCAAAGAATGGAGACTTGCAATTTGTGAATGAAATTACCGGTGGTAATATCCCTCGCGAATTCATCCCATCTGTTGAAAAAGGTTTCAAAGCTTCATTAGCAAATGGTGTGTTGGCTGGATATCCTCTAGTAGGATTGAAAGTAGTATTAACTGACGGATCGTATCACGCGGTTGACTCGGATGCCTTGTCATTTGAGATCTGTGCTCGTACCGCTTTCCGTGAGGCATTGCCAAAATGTAAGCCGGTTCTTCTTGAGCCGATCATGAAAGTTGAAGTATTGACTCCGGAACAAAACATGGGTGATGTTGTAGGTGACTTGAACCGTCGTCGTGGTCAGATCGAGGGAATGGATTCAAAAGGAACTGCACAGGTGATCAAAGCAAAAGTTCCACTTTCTGAAATGTTCGGTTACGTGACACAATTACGTACACTAACATCAGGACGTGCAACTTCAACAATGGAATTCAGTCATTACTCTGAAACACCGAACAACATTGCAACAGATGTAATTGCAAAAGCAAAAGGAAAAACAGCAAAAGCTTAATATAAATTAAACAAACACGTTCTTTAAAATGAGCCAGAGAATCAGAATCAAACTAAAATCTTACGACTTTAACCTCGTTGACAAATCAGCTGAGAAGATCGTAAAAACTGTAAAAGCAACAGGAGCCATTGTAAATGGTCCTATTCCTTTACCTACTAACAAAAGGATCTTTACAGTATTGAAATCCCCACACGTGAATAAAAAGGCACGTGACCAGTTCCAATTGTGTTCTTACAAGCGTTTATTAGACATTTACAGCTCTTCTTCAAAGACTGTAGATGCTTTGATGAAACTTGAATTACCAAGTGGAGTAGAGGTGGAGATCAAAGTTTAGTTAGGTGGAGAATACAACAGAAAAAATTAAAACGAAATAAATAATAAACAAAAAACAAAATGTCAGGAATAATTGGTAAAAAAATAGGAATGACCAGTTTCTTCGATGCCAATGGCAAATACGTGC
>DAORJH010000451.1:0-2359 GCA_035438925.1 Bacteroidia bacterium
TTATCAGCCTGTGGTACTGCATAGCGATGATCCATAGCTACTTCGCTGTCATAACTCCATTCATGAATTCCCATTTTCTGACTCACCAGATTCACCATTGGAGAAAGACGTTCCTTTACAAGATCTTTTGAATTGCAGAAGAGATCGATGGAAACAGCTGCTTGATGACCATGCGCCACTGCTGTGATCACATTCTTTGGTCCCCATGCGGCATCCCCTCCAAAAAATACTTTTTTGTTAGTCGATTGAAAGGTGGTTTCATTTACCACAGGCATTTCCCATTTGTCAAATTCAATTCCATTATCACGTTCGATCCAAGGGAAACTATTTTCTTGTCCAATTGCGATCAACACATCATCGGCAGGATAGAACACATCGGCTTCTCCGGTTGGTACTAATTTTCTTTTTCCACTCTCATCGTATACGGGATGAACTTTTTCGAAGGTCATTCCTTTTAAAACACCATTCTCCACCACAAATGATTTGGGTACATGATTATCAATGATCGGAATATCTTCATGAATGGCATCTTCTTTTTCCCAGGGAGAAGCTTTCATTTCGGCGAATGGACTTCTCACGATCACCTTAACATTCTCGCCACCCAATCTTCTTGATGTACGACAACAATCCATAGCTGTATTTCCACCACCCAGAACAATTACATTCTTACCAACTTTTTTCGTGTGCTCAAAAGCAACACTGGCCAGCCAATTGATCCCAATATGAATATTCGCTGCTCCTTCTTTTCTTCCCGGAACATCCAGATCACGTCCTTTAGGAGCGCCGGTTCCAACAAATACAGCATCATAATCTTTAGAAAGAACTTCTTTCATGCTCTTCACATAGGTATTGAAGTGAGTGTGGATCCCAAGATCAAGAATAAAATTCACTTCTTCATTCAATACTGTTTCAGGAAGACGGAAGGAAGGGATCTGACTTCTCATAAAACCACCCCCGGCTTTTTGCTCATCGAATAAATGCAACTCATATCCCAATGGGGCAAGATCTCTTGCTACTGTGAGAGAGGCAGGTCCACCCCCTATCAAGGCAACTTTCTTTCCATTCTTTGGAAAAGGGCCTTTGGGCATCAGTTTTGCAATATCACCTTTGTTATCGGCTGCTACGCGTTTTAAACGGCAAATAGCTACGGGCTCCTCTTCTACCCTAACCCTTCTGCATGCAGGCTCACAGGGTCTGTCACAAGTTCTTCCCAATACTCCGGGAAAAACATTGGAATCCCAGTTCACCATATAGGCCTCCGGGTATTTCCCTTCCGAGATCAGTCTGATATAGTGAGGTACAGGTGTATGTGCAGGACAAGCATACTGGCAGTCTACCACTTTGTGGTAATACTCTGGGTCTTTATGATCTGTTGGTTTCAAGTCTGAAAAAATTAAAATTCAATTAATAATTCACTTCATCTAAAACTTCCATATACTGCCTTTTTCATTGGAGAAAACAGAAAACAGGAAGTTAAGAATACGTCCAAATTTAGTACTAATTTCTATAAAAACACAGAAAGAAAGGAATTGTCGAAAACTAATTTCTTCAGTGAAAAAACCCATTAAATAACTTGAAAATCCCGATTTTATTATTATAATTTATCACCGTTATTCTTTTTAAGGAACAAGGACTGTATTATTGGAATTTGAGGGTTTTTTTGGCTTTTATCCCAATATAATTTTGCTAATTTTGCGTTTCATCATAGTAAAAATAAAATGGATAAATTCTCCTATATAGGCACAAGCGATGTAAATGCAATTGACAGCCTGTTCTTACAATACACCGAAGATCCAAACTCGGTAGACCCTTCCTGGCGTGATTTTTTTAAAGGATTTGAATTTGCCAGTACGAATTACAGCAGTAATAACGGAAGCATCCCCGAGAATGTTTCCAAAGAATTTAAAGTGATCGGTCTCATTGCAGGCTACCGTTTACGTGGCCATCTTTTTACTCAAACCAACCCCGTACGCGTAAGAAGAACTTACCAGCCAACATTGGATCTGGAGAATTTCGGATTGAGTGAAAAAGATCTGGAGACTGTTTTTCAGGCAGGAAATGAAATTGGAATTGGAAATGCGAAATTAAAAGATATCATTGCACATTTGAAACAAACCTATTGTGGAAGTATTGGTACAGAATACATGTTCATGCGCGAACCACAAGTGATCAAGTGGCTTCAGGAAAAAATGGAGAAGTCGAAGAACACGCCGACTTTCAATGATCAGGAAAAAACGAAAATTCTGACCGATCTTATCCATGCGGTTGTCTTTGAAAATTATCTGCATACCAAATTTGTCGGTCAGAAGCGTTTTTCACTCGAAGGAGGAGAAACGGTGATTCCGGCTATCTCTGCCTT
>DAORJH010000452.1:0-2354 GCA_035438925.1 Bacteroidia bacterium
ATTAAAACTACAGATCTTGAAAAAGGAAAAGGTCAATTAAATGTTTTTGCATCTGATCTTTCTAATGGTCTTTATATGTATACTTTGATTGTAGATGGTAAGGAATTTGATACCAAAAAGATGGTGAAGCAGAATTAGAATTTTATAGCGGATCTACATCGATCTGCACCCTAAAATTCCATTTTTTGTATTTATTGTGGAGTTCGTTGATGGCATTACCAATGTAATTTCGAATTTCTGCAGGAGAAGCTTTTTTATCGCTTTTGATCAAAAGGTGTTTGTGGTAGTTATTGCGGATGCGTGAAACCAATGGAAATTCCGGTCCCAGCAAATTAGTGCCGAAAGCAGGTTTTAATGAAAGCATCAATTCATGCGCAAGGTGATTCACTTCATTCAGATCTTTCCCTATTACATCCAATTCAAACAATCGAGAGAAGGGTGGGTAATGATACTGTTCTCTTTCTGAAATAATGCGTTGGTAAAAGGATTCCAGATCATTTTCAATGATGTTCTCGATGACGACATGATCAGGCCTGGATGTTTGAATGATCACTTTTCCCGTTTTATTTCCTCTGCCTGCTCTTCCTCTTACTTGTTTGATCATTTGAAAAGCTCTTTCGTGGGAACGGAAATCCGGAAAGTTAAGAAGTGAGTCTGCATTCAGAATCCCAACCAATCCTACATTTTCAAAATCCAGTCCTTTGGTCACCATTTGCGTTCCAATTAAAATATCGGTTGCGCCACTTTCAAAATCATCGATCAACTGCTTATACGCGTATTTGCTTCGGGTGCTGTCCAGATCCATTCGTGCGATCTTGGCTTCGGGAAAAAGAATACCTGCTTCCTCTTCAATTTTTTCTGTTCCCATGCCCTTTAATTGCAGATGCGCGCTACCACAAGCCGAACATTTATTGGGAGGATCGGTGGTGTAGCCACAATAATGACAAACCAGTTTTTCTTTTTGTTTGTGGTAGATCAGTGATACATCGCATTGCACGCACTGCGGAACATGCGCACATTGTTTGCATTCGGTATAAGGTGCAAATCCTCTTCTGTTCTGAAACAAGATGACCTGTTCCTTGTTCTTCAATGCAAGTTGAATGGCGTCAAAGAGGGGAGGAGTGAAGGAGGCTTTTGATTGTTCTGCCGCTTCATAAATTTTGGTATCACAGATCTGTAATTCTGTTCCTCCTTTTTGAGCGAATTGAAGGGGCAATTTTATCTTGACATATTTTTCCTGTAAGGCATTCACCCAGGTTTCTATGGATGGTGTTGCGCTGCCCAGAACAACGTTTGCTTTGTGCAATCCGGCCAGATACAATCCGGCATCGCGTGCATGATAACGAGGTGAGGGATCATGTTGTTTGAAGGAAGAATCATGTTCTTCATCCACGATCAATAATCCTAAATTCTGAAAGGGAAGAAAAACGGCAGAGCGGGCACCTAAAATGATCCTGTAACGTGGTTTATCTTTATCCTGATGCAAGACATTGTTCCAGATCTCTACTCTTTCGTTTTCACTGAAGCGAGAATGATACACACCCACTTCTTCTCCGAATACCGCACGTAAGCGAGTGATGAGTTGTGTTGTGAGGGCTATTTCCGGAACCAGATAAAGAACTTCTTGATCCTTTTCTAATGTTTCCTTTATTAACTCAATGTAGATCTCGGTCTTTCCACTTCCGGTTACGCCATAAAGCAAGGTCGTTTTCTTTCTTTCAAATGCTTCTCTTATTTCATTCAAGGCCTTTTGCTGTAATTCGCTAAGGGTTTTATTCGTATTGCTCCCTTTTTCAAACAAAAGTCTTCCTGTTTCAAATTCTTTTTCGATCAGAATTTCTTTTTTCACCAAGGTGTTCACTGCTGCTGCTTCCGATCTTTTCAGAAGATCTGATTTCCTGATCCATTCTGTTTCTTCCTGATTCGTCTTGGAACGTTGAAGGAAGTCCATGAGTGCTTCTGCCTGACGAAAGGCTTTTTTTTCTAATTGATCGAGTAGTTCTTTGAGCTCTAATTCTTTCTTGTATTTTTCAGAAAGACTTACATAAGAAACTAATTTTGGTTTGTATTTATCTCTTACTTCTTCGTAAACTTCTATGGCCTTTTTCTTGATGAGATTGTTGATGACCGGTTGTGCAGATTTTACATTCAGCAATTTCGCGGCATCTTCAAAGTTGAGAGTAGGAACGAGGTGAAGCTGATCCAGGATCAGGTGTTCACGTTCAGTAAAGTGAGAATGTTCTGCTTCTTCAAAATTGTATTCACTGTTCAATTGGATCGTAGAGGTACTGCTTAATTTTAATCCGGAAGGTAATGCTGCATTCATCACATCACCGGGATTAGCACAATAATAG
>DAORJH010000453.1:0-2347 GCA_035438925.1 Bacteroidia bacterium
GTTCCTCTCCAGGTCAATTCCATAAAACTTCCGAATTCCTTTTGTTCCGGACCACTGATCGTACCGCTGGCCATCATATCTCCAACGTTAATATTGCAACCATTCACTGTGTGATGCGCCAATTGTTGTTCCATGGTATAATACATGAATTTATAATTGCTGCTGATCACGTGATTTTCTTTTGCGTTCTCCGGTTTCAAATAAACATCCAGTTTAATATCCAGATTCCTGTCACCCTTGTATTGAAGATACGGAAGCAATGGTGGATCCTGAACATATCCTTTTACTCTGAACGGCTCTAATGCCTCCAATGTTACGATCCAAGGCGAAATTGTACTGGCGAAATTCTTGGATAAGAATGGTCCGAGTGGAATGTATTCCCATGTTTGAATATCTCTTGCGCTCCAGTCGTTGAATAGAACCATTCCGAAAATATAGTCGTCTGCATCAGCCGTACTTACCGAATCACCCATCTGCGTACTTTTCCCAATGATAAAAGCTGTTTCCAACTCTATATCCAATAATTTACAAGGACCATACACAGGTACTTCTGCATCGGCCGGCTTCTGTTGACCTTTTGGTCTGTAAAAACTATGTCCACTCACGCAAATACTACTGGCTCTTCCGTGGTATCCTACCGGTAAATGTTTCCAGTTTGGCATCAATGCATTTTTCGGATCACGTATCATCGTACCAATGTTCGTGGCGTGATCAATGCTGCTGTAGAAGTCAGTGTAATCTCCAACCTTCACCGGCATCAGCATCTGCACATCGCTTTGTTTTTTAAATACTTTATCGAAGAATTTTTTATCCTTCTTCAATATTGAATCCTGATCACAAAGTATTTCCTGTAATCTGGTTCGTACGCGATTCGTGGTTTTTTTACCAAGTTTGATAAAACTGTTGAGGTATTTTTTCTCAAATACGCTTCTGTTCATGTCCAGTAGATCAGCACTCTCCAGTTCAAATAGATCGATGATGTAATCGCCAATTGCTGAGCATGCTCTGTACTTTACATCTTTATCGGAATAGATCCCGAATGGAATATTGTATATGGAAAAGTCCGAATCTGCTTTTACATCTATCCAGGTTTTAAGTTCGTTTGCCATAAATATTTTCTTATTCTGCTTTTTCTTTGATGCAGTTGATGAGGTCTTCTATCAGTTCTTTATTCTGACTCTTGCAATCTTGCGCAATTTGTATTGCTGAAGCAAGTGTCTTCTCTTCAATTTTTTCTTCCATGTTCTGAATGATGGTCAGCGCTTCCATGGCAGTTAAAAAATCGTTCTCACAAGCCAATTCTGTCAAGTAAATGAAATGACGGCTAACATCAACGCCACTTTCCCAAATGGCTGCCAAAAGTTTGGCTTTATCTGTTTTTGATCTGGTATTTCTGATCGATTCGATCAGCATCTCGCCTGCATTGGTCGCTTTAATATTCTTGAAGATCTCTTCCTGTTCTTCACGGTTAATTTCTTTTTCCAATAATCGGTCAATGAAATCCGCAGTCTCATTTTGCTTCTTCGAATAACCATCGCGGTTTATTAAAAGTGTGATGAATTTCTTTTCATCAAAAAGCTCTTTTGGATTCAGCGCTTCGTCATCCAGTAATTCGTCTATTGCCATCTTACAAAATACGTTTGATAATATCTTCTACACTGATCCCTTCCGCTTCTGCCTTGTAATTCAAAACCAATCGGTGACGAAGAATAGGAACAGCGATCGCCTTCACATCTTCAATATCGGGACTGAATTTACCATTAATAGCAGCATGACATTTGGCACCAATGATCAGGTATTGAGAGGCACGCGGACCTGCCCCCCATAATAAATATTTTTTTGCTTCTTCACTGCTGAATTCGCTGTTCAAACGTGTTTTATTGACAAGTTTTACAGCGTATTCAACCACATTATCCGCTACAGAAATTTTACGAATTAAGTCCTGAAAGAAAACGATCTCTTCTGCACTTAAGATCTTTTTCAGTTGAACTTTAATATTAGCCGTTGTCAATTTTACTACTTGTAGTTCTTCCTGGAATTTAGGATAATCAAGCCATACATTGAACATAAAACGGTCCAATTGGGCTTCAGGAAGTGGGTAGGTTCCTTCTTGTTCAATTGGATTCTGTGTTGCCAATACAAAAAAAGGATTATCCAGAGGATATTTTTTTCCGGCTGCAGTCACTTGTCTTTCCTGCATCGCTTCTAACAATGCGGCCTGTGTTTTTGGCGGGGTACGGTTGATCTCATCCGCCAGAACGATATTTGCGAAGACAGGGCCTTTGATGAATTTAAAATTCCTTTGTTCATCGAGTATTTCATTTCCAATGATATCTCCCGGCATCAG
>DAORJH010000454.1:0-2345 GCA_035438925.1 Bacteroidia bacterium
TTTGAGTGCAGGATTGTGAAAAAATGTTTCCTAGAAGAAGATATTAAGCTTATTTTTGAAACATGAAGAACTTGGCCATATTTGCCAGTGGTGAAGGTACCAATGCTGAAAATCTGATCAATTATTTTAAAGACGACAGCAGAGTTAAGATAAAGCTCATCATTACGAATAATGAAAAGGCAGGCGTAATTGCCCATGCCGAAAAATACCGTAAGAATGTTCAGATCATCAGTAAAAAGGCGCTGGAAACTTACACAGACCAGATCATCGAATTTCTAAAAGTTGAAAAGATCGATCTGATTGTGCTGGCCGGTTTTTTGCTAAAGATCCCGGTTCCTTTGATACATGCTTTTCCAAATAAGATCATCAATATTCATCCTTCTCTTTTACCTAAATTTGGAGGAAAAGGCATGTACGGACATCATGTACACGAAGCAGTGTTGGCTGCCAGAGAAAAAACAAGTGGCATTACAGTACATTTTGTGAATGAAGAATACGACAAAGGTAAAGTTATCCTTCAGCTTACATGCGCAATCGAAGAGAATGAAACTACTGATTCTCTTTCAGCCAAGATCAGAAAACTGGAATTTGAAGGACTGCCGGCTGCTATCGAAACACTTCTTTGATCAATTGCTCTGCAAACAATAGAGCTGATAATAATCCTTTTTCAGATTCATTAACTCTTCATGTGATCCTTCTTCAGTCACTTTTCCGTCTTTGACGTAAAGTATCTTGTCCGCACGAATGATACTGGATATGCGATGACTTATGATAATTGCCGTTTTTCCATTCATTTCACTTTTTAAATTACCCAATATCTTTTCTTCAGTTTCTGTATCAACAGCACTAAGATAATCGTCAAATAAAAGAATATTCGGGTCGCTGACCAAGGCTCTGGCAATAGAGATGCGCTGCTTTTGTCCCCCACTCAAAGTCACTCCTCTCTCTCCTACCCTTGTCTCATATTTATCGGGAAACAATTGAATATTCTCATGCACACCTGCTTTTTCAGCAGCTTCTTCGATCTTCTCCCTGCTGATCTTTTTTCCTTTTGAACCGAAACTGATATTATTAGCAATTGTATCACTAAAAAGAAAAACATCTTGCGTAACGATTCCCATGTGATCTCTTACCACTTTAAGATCATGTTCCTTTAAATTCTTTCCATCGATCAATATCTCTCCTCCATTCACATCGTATTGCCTTGTCAGTGCCGTTATGATACTCGATTTTCCACAACCTACCGGCCCCGTGATTCCTAGTATCTGACCTGACTTCACCTTAAAAGAAATATTATTCAAAGCTTTGATACCATTTTCAGGATAGATAAAATCCACGTTCCTGAATTCAATATCTCCTTTTACTTGATAAGGCGCTCCTGTTTTTCTTTCATAAGCAACTTTTGTTTTCAAAAATTCATCTATCCTCTTTTGCGAAGCAGATGCTCTCTGTATCAAAGAAGTTACCCATCCTAAAGCTGCAAAAGGCCAGGTCATATTGAAGACATACAAAATAAATTCCGGAATATTTCCTGCTCCCACCTCGCCGCGCTGAACCATGATACCTCCATACCAAACAGTGATCAAAACACTCATTCCAACCATTAACATCATAGCCGGACTAAAAAGTGCTTCGATGTTGGCCATGCGCAAAGCTGCTCTTCGGTAAATATTGCTTTTATCCTGCATTTCACCTTCAAAGAAACGTTCTCTCGCATAGGCCTTAATTACACGAATAGCACTGAAGGTTTCCTGTGCCTGAGAAGTAATATTTCCAAGTTCTTCCTGCACTTTTGTGCCTTGCTTGTTGATCTTGTCCGATACAATATAGATGATGAGAGAAAGAACCGGCAATGGTAAAAAAACCATCAATGTTAATTTAGGATTCACATTGATCATAAAAGCCAGAACGGTAAAAGTTGTAACTACGGTATTGGCCAGATACATGATTGCAGGGCCTGTATACATTCGCACCTTCGAAACATCTTCACTGATCCTGTTCATCAGGTCTCCTGTTGTATGTGTCTTGAAGAATTGCTGATCCAATTTCTGATAGTGTGCATAGATCTCATTTTTCTGATCATACTCAATATGCCTGCTCATCACGATGATGGTTTGGCGCATAAGGAATAGGAAGAAGCCACTTGCAAGTGCCAGACCGATCAATACAAGTCCGTGCCTGACAAAGATCTCCGGCTCAGCTCGCACATTGTTCTTGAGAATGGCCATGATATGATCTGTTCCTTCCCTTACAACAACGCCCTGGTAGATCTTAAATATACTCGACAGCAAAACAAAGATCAGTCCCCCGAGAAAGTGCCACTTGTATTTTATGAAATAGGAATT
>DAORJH010000455.1:0-2342 GCA_035438925.1 Bacteroidia bacterium
AAACCGGAAAATTTCAGGCAAAAGAAACAAAGAAATTTCTTACGGGTACGATCGATTTCACCTCTCTTGGAACTGCATTTGTTACACACAGTGAAAATGAGAATGATATTTTCATCCCTGCCAAAAAAACAAAAGACGCATTACAGGGAGATCTGGTAAAAGTTCAACTGGACCCAAATCACAAAGGAAAAAGAAAAGAAGGAAAAGTGATTGAAGTGATCAACCGTGCAAGAACAGAATTTGTCGGCACCATCAAACTCAATCCGAAATTTGCCTTTGTCATTGCTGATAACAATAAGATACACGTTGATTTTTTCATACGCACAAGTGATATCAATGGGGCCAAAGACGGACAAAAAGTATTGATAAAAATAAAGGAATGGAGAGAAGGAGATCAGAATCCTACTGCAACAGTAGTACAGATACTTGGAAATCCAGGCGAACATAAAACGGAGATGCATGCTATCATGGCTGAATACGGATTGCCTCTTCATTTTCCGGATGCGATCGAATACGAAGCAAAGAAACTTCCCACTGAAATAACAGAAGACGAGATCAAGAAAAGAAGAGACTTCAGAAAGGTGACCACCTTTACAATTGATCCCTATGATGCGAAAGATTTTGATGATGCTCTTTCTCTGCAAAAAATGGACAATGGCAATTGGGAGATTGGAGTTCATATTGCAGACGTTTCACACTATCTCAAACCAAAAACAGCACTCGATAAAGAAGCAGTGCATAGAGCGACCAGTGTTTATCTTGTTGACCGATGCATTCCCATGCTGCCGGAAGTACTGAGTAATTTTGTTTGCTCATTGAGGCCGGACGAAGAAAAATACTGCTTCAGTGCCGTATTTCAAATGGATGAAGAAGGAATGATCCATGATCAATGGTTTGGAAAAACAGTAATTCTGAGTGACAGAAGATTCACTTATGAAGAAGTGCAGACCATCATTGAAGAAAAGAAGGGCGAATATATGGATGAGATCCTTATGCTCGACAAGATCGCCAAAAAACTAAGAGCAGAAAGAACAAGAAAAGGATCCATCTTCTTTGATAAGGCAGAAGTAAAATTCAAACTCGATGAAGAAGGAAATCCATTAGGAGTGTTCTTCAAGACACAGAAAGATGCACACAAACTCATTGAGGATTTTATGTTGTTGGCAAATAGAAAAGTGGCGGAATTCCTTGGTGGAAAAAAACAAGGCGAACAAGAAGGGACGAAGAAGAAACATCCGGATAAAAATGCTTCAGATAAAATCTGTGTTTATCGTATACACGATATTCCGAATGATGAAAAAATGCAGGAATTAAGCAGCGTTGCAGGCAGATTCGGACACAAAATGAATTTGAGCAACAAAAGCAAGATCTCTCAAGAGATCAATAAATTACTTCAGGATGTAAAGAATAAAAAAGAACAGAGCATGATGGAACTACTTGCTGTTCGTAGTATGCCAAAAGCCATATACACGACGAAGAATGCAGGACATTACGGACTTGGCTTTGAATATTACACACACTTCACTTCACCCATAAGGAGATATCCAGATGTAATGGTGCATCGTTTGCTGGAAGCACGCCTCAACGGCCAAACCTATTCGAACATTGGCGAATTAGAAGCCCTATGCAAACACAGCAGTGAAATGGAAAGAATGGCGGCTGAAGCAGAAAGAGCCTCCATCAAATACAAGCAAGTTGAGTTTATGTCAGATAAGATCGGACAGGTATTTGATGGTGTTATCACCGGAGTGACAGAATGGGGAATTTATGTTGAAATAACGGAAAATAAATGTGAAGGGATGATCAGGAGCAGAGAACTCAAAGGGGAACACTTCATGTACGATGAGGACAATTATAGGTATGTAGGAAGAAGCACAGGCAAGATCTATACATTGGGCGATCCGGTCAAGATCACGGTTGTAAGTGCTGATCTTTTGAAGAAACAGCTCAATTTCACCTTTGCTGATGAAAATGAAACGAAACCTAAATTCACTGATCACAAAAGAAGAAGAGGACGTTAAACAGAAATTCTTAACATGAAAAAAATCATTCTTAATCTGATCGCACTGCTATTTTGCTCTTTTGTTTTTGGGCAGAAGATCACTACCACATTGGAATACAAGGTAAATCTACCACTGAAGAAAACTGCAAAAGTCCCTGTGGTCATCATGTTGCATGGTTACGGAAGCAATGAAGCCGACCTTTTTGACATTTCGAAATCATTTGATGAAAAAGTGATCACATTTTCATTGCGTGGTCCTTATGCCGATGCGAGTAAACAAGGCTACAGCTGGTTTGAATTAAATAAAAATGAACAAAAAGAATTTCAGATCAATTATAAG
>DAORJH010000456.1:0-2311 GCA_035438925.1 Bacteroidia bacterium
GCGAGAACGCACTCAGTGAAGAGCCACAATGGGAATGTATAACAGATTCCTATACACTCCAGTCTTTTGGTGTAAGTGATATTGTGGTTATTTCAAATACGAATAAAAAGGAAGTATTCATTTCAACTTCCAGCAGAAGCGCTTTGGCAGAAGCATATGGAAATGGAATATTGCATACCATTAATGGCGGTGATACTTGGGAACATGTAGGCCCCGGCGATAAAAATGACATTCTTTTTCCGATGGATGGTTTGATCCGGAATAAAGAGAATGAGAGGGAGATGTTGGCCTTTGCGCAGCATTTGGTGTATTTTACAACAGATGCATGGGATTCATTCAAGACCATTGACATTGGTTTAAATAAAGAAAATAAAGATGTGAGCATTTGTGATGTTGAATTCGCGCCCTTTGAGAATGGAAAATTTTATATCTGTACAAGGACGAATAATTCGCAAACAGCAAAAGTATATCAATACGAATTAAAAGGCGAAGTCGTAAAAGACATGACACCTTCAGAATTTCCTTCCGAAAGAATGGAAGTCGCCACGATCCATAATTCAAAGTATAAGGGCAAATTCTATCTGGCAGGTGGGGCAGCTTCTTGTTATGTTATGTATTTTAATGGAACAAGATTCTCTCCTGCACTTAATAAAGAAGGTTTATTCCAGACATTCGCTAATGCATATTGGAATTTTGAATTAGCTGTGAATCAGAACGACACTAACATCCTTTACCTGAGTATGACCGAGACCTCGAAAAGCATAGATGGAGGAAAAAGTTTTTATAAGCTTTCGCAATACAATGGAGAGAATACGCATGCAGACAACAGGGCTCAGTTGTTGGTGAAGCAAACAATCAAAGGAACTGATGACCTGCTGATGGTAGGAAATGACGGTGGGGTTTCTGTTTACGAAGAAGAAAAAAAGAATTGGAAGAATTTGAATGGAAGTGGGTTGAATGTAAATCAATTCTGGGGAATTTCAGTAGGGCAGAGCGATAGTTTGCTTCTGGTTGGAGGAACCGCAGATAACGGTGGTTTCGTTCTAACAAACAAGAAAGCAGTGAACACGGTGGGTGCCTGTGGAGACGGATATATGACGCAAGTGATCGATAACGAGGGAGCAGTATTAGAATGCAATACACCTTCCATCTTTTATTATGATCTTAAAAGGAATTCGTTGAATGGACTTCATATTAGCGATCAGAGATATGACAGTAAACGTCCTCTTTGCAGAAACGATTCTTTCGTTTATGTGGGTTATTCCGACTGCTGGCGAATCAGTATCATTGATCTTAAAAAAGGAAAGCTCACTTTTGATAATTTTAGTCAGTTACCGGTTGTTTACAATGCAAATGGTGGCATTAAAAACGCATCGGTAAAAAGCATGTGTGTTGGAAAGCTAAATGAAGCTGTTATGGCCTATCGCGATCCGAACTGGGGTGATGTTGAGAATAAAGGAAAACTGTATTATTGTCCGGATCTTCAGAAGAAGAAATGGATCGATATCACCAATGATGCAGTCGGAAATAATTTTGCAATCTGTCAGTGGAGCGAGATCAGTTCGGTGCAAATGGATGATGAAGTAAAGGGTAAATTCTATCTTGTAAGTAAGGATATCTTTCATCAGACCAATTCGAGATTGTTTTCAATGCAATTCATTCCTGATTCCGGAAAATGGATCGTGAAGGAGATAGGATCGGGGCTGCCAAAGATCGGCATCAATGATATATGTGTCGATCAGTTCAGTCGTATGATCTATGTTGCTTGTGATAATGGAATTTACGCCTCCGACCTTCATGAAGATTCACTACAATGGAGAAAACTGAATGGTAAAAGAGGAGACATGCCTTCGGTTCCTGTATTTGATCTAGACATTAATTATGCTACAAATACCTTGTATGCAGGGACTTTTGGAAGAGGGGTCTGGAGTAGTAAGCTTCGTCAGAATAATAAGAATAAAAAATTCATAGGAAGGAATACTACATTCAAAGATTGCTACAAGCTAGATGGAAAACTAATATTAGGCCTTAAGAAGCAATGTACCTTCAATGACAAGTTGATCATTACTTCCGGTTCAATTATTGAACTGAAGAAAGGAAGCAAGCTGTATCTTAAGAATAAGAACAAAATACGTGATGAGAATAACAGGATCGTAGATATCAATCAATTCATTAAAAAGTCGGCTTCTGCACAAGTGATCTTCAAAGAATGAGATTGTCGATCAAACGGATCTTACCTACATAACATGCAATGAGTGCAATGTATTCACGGCCTTTCTCAAATGAATTGATTTCCTTTAAATTTTGTTTT
>DAORJH010000457.1:0-2309 GCA_035438925.1 Bacteroidia bacterium
CTGCACAATAATGGCAATGCTGTTGCTCTGATCATTTGGACAAACTAAAAACTGTTCGTCCTTTAATTGCTCAAATGTTTTTTCTCCTAACAACTTGTAATAGACAAATTGTTTGATGCTGGTTTGAATGAATTGACTCATGATCACTGACTAATGTCAGTAAATATATGAAATAAGGCGAATTGCAAACACGGTTTTTTTGTTTAACTTTGTGTTTTATTATTTAAACAATGGACACTTATCAAATAACCGACCTGGAACAGCTATCAGGCATCAAAGCTCATACCATACGTATCTGGGAAAAACGTTATGGTTTGATTGAACCACACAGAACAAAGACAAACATTCGTTACTATGATAATGAACAGGTACGTAAACTGCTGAACGTGGTAACGTTATTGAATGCAGGTCATAAAATATCCAAGCTTTCAGAAATGAAAGACGAGGAACTAAATGAATTGATCGCACTTAGTTCCAATTCAGAGGAAACGGACAGCTTTTGCAGTGGGGCGATAAACACCTTAATAGGCGCAACTTTGAATTATGATGAGTTCTCTTTTGAAAAGACCTATTCAAGTGTCCTGAATCGTTTAGGACTCTATAATGCTATATTGAAAGTGATCTATCCCCTGCTCTATCGGATCGGGATTCTTTGGACTATAGGAGATGCAATGCCTGCGCAGGAACATTTCACTTCAGGACTCATCCGCAGAAAATTAATGGCAGCAATTGACGGCGTAGTTGTAAATGAAAGAAGCAGAAAAAAGGCAGTCGTTTTTTTACCACCGGATGAATGGCATGATATAGGACTTTTGTTCACTGACTATATTTTAAGGAGTAATGGGTATCATGTATATAATCTTGGGCAAAATGTTCCTTACGAAAATGCATCTGTGGTATTGAACAGCACAGGAGCTTCCACTGCATTCACATTCTTTATTTCACGTAAAAGCCAAGAAGAGATATACCATTCGATCAATTTACTTTTAGATAAAAACCGGGATCTGAATTTGCTTATAGCCGCAAGCGAACAAAACAGGCCACATCTGCCTGATCATAAAAGAATACAATTAATGAATCAACCTGAAGATTTGTTAAATTTCATAAAATAATTTGGTAAATATCTTTTTGTTTAAGATATTTGCTTAAATGTTAAACAAAAAGAAATCGGTTCAGATAATAGGCAGTGGCTTCTCAGGCCTTTCAGCCGCCTGCTATGCAGCCAAAAACGGTCATACCGTAAACGTCTTCGAGAAAAACGAACACATTGGCGGAAGAGCGAGGGTTTTCTCTTCAAATGGTTTTACATTCGATATGGGTCCAAGCTGGTATTGGATGCCGGATGTTTTTGATAATTTCTTTGGGGACTTCAATAAAAAGGTATCTGATTATTATGATCTCGTAAAATTAGATCCGGGATTTCAAATGATCTTCTCTGAAGCAGATACAATTCAGGTACCTGCCAATTTGAATGAGCTCTATTCACTTTTCGAGGGTATTGAAAAAGGAAGTGCTGATCAATTGAAGAAGTTTTTAAAGGAGGCTGAATTCAAATACAAGGTAGGAATGAATAAATTGGTGTTTCAACCTTGCTTAAGCTGGGGAGAGTTCATAAATGCCGAAATTCTCGCCGGTGTAAGCAAAACACACATCTTTCGTTCTTTTAGTAAATACGTACGTTCCTTCTTCAAAGACCCAAGATTGATCACTTTAATGGAGTTTCCTGTTCTTTTCCTTGGAGCGAAGCCTGAGAATACGCCTGCCCTCTATAGTTTGATGAATTATGCTGAGTTAAGTCAGGGTACTTACTATCCTATGGGAGGGATGTGTAAGATAACTGAAGCCATGCATTCACTGGCAAAAGAACTTGGTGTTAATTTCATCATGAACAGTCCTATTAAAAAAATTCAAGTAAAAAATAAGCAAGCCTATTCCTTGAAGACTGAGCACATGAATTTTGAAGTAGATCAATTGATCGCTTCTTCCGATTATCATCACACCGAAACCCTGCTGGATCCGGAACACAGAAACTACACAGAAAAGTATTGGGATAAAAAGACCTTCGCGCCTTCTTCCCTCATCTTTTACATTGGCGTAAATAAAAAACTCCCTAAGCTGCTTCATCATAATCTGTTCTTCGATAAAGACTTCAATACCCATGCAGTTGATATTTATGATCAACCGGCATGGCCGAAGGAACCACTTTTCTATGCTTGCTGTCCGAGTAAAACAGACAAAAGCGTTGCGCCGGAAGGGTACGAAAATCTTTTCCTTCTGATCCCTATCGCACCTGATCTTGATGACAAAGA
>DAORJH010000458.1:0-2297 GCA_035438925.1 Bacteroidia bacterium
TACAAATGAATATTAATTGCTTACGCATTTATCTATTAAATGTACATCAAAAAATTATAAATAGCAAGTGACAGTTTGGATCGATGTCTCGATACGAAAATTGCAAAAAACACAGTTTTCTACTCGACATGACCCTTTGATCAGCCCGGTCATCTAAAAAATAGGAATTCAATTAATTTACCTGCAGATACTTCCGTCCAATGATCTTATAGATCCTCTATCAAAACAGAGTCCTGATAAGAAACCAGAATTCTGGACTTATTTACCTCTACCGAGAGGGCTTTCTCGCCATTTCGCAATTTTTTACAGCTCTCCTCAAACAATTTGTGATTGTAACTGCAAAGGCTGCTGTCCTTTTTGTAATACAAAATATCTTCATTCACCTGAAAGGTCTTTAATCCTTTAATGGAAATGATCTTGCTGAAGGCCCCGAAAATATCAAAGACATATATACCGGTCTCCGGACAATTCAGATAAAGATAATTGTTGTGTTCTTTCATGAAATTCGGATTCAGCTCTGTCTTCAATACCTGTTTCAGATTTCCGGTAGAAGCGATCTTCTTGGAATTTTCGTTGAAGCGCGTTAATTCGTTGTTCTGTTTGTCATAGATCCAGAAACTATTGTTCATGCTGGCGCAAACTAGTTCTGTTTGTTCATGTCCCAGTGCTTCCAGTGAAATATTCTCTGAGTTAGAGGTCAATTGATTATCAAGAAAAACGATCTGCTGAAAATCTTTGTAGAATAAAAGGATCTTCAAGGGATTGGTGGCATCCACACTGCTGATGTTCCCCAGTTTTAAATTGCTGTAACGATTGAAGAATTTACCGTTGGCCAGGTATTTCAGCATTTCATCTTCTTTGATGAGGTAGGTATTTCCGAGATTATCGGTTGTGAAATAATCGTGTTTGGATCTGATCACGGATCTGCCTTTGTCCTGCTTCAACACAGCTGAACTGGAAACAAAAAGCAAGAAAAGCAAAGCAATTCGTAAGCCGGTAGTTTTATATTGTAAAAAAAGTGACATTCCGTTTCTACCTATAAATGTACTGCATTTAATGCTTTCTTTTTAAGCAAAAGCGAGCAGTTCATCTGCTATTTTACGCTCGTTGCTCAGGCGAGGCACTTTGTGTTGTCCGCCCAGTTTATTATTTGCCTTCAGCCATTGATAGAACGTATTGGCGGGCAGTTTTATTACATTAGGTTCCTGCAGCACAAAGTTATTGTAACGCTTGGCCTCATAATCACTGTTCTGTTTTTTCAGATTTTCATCAAGAAGAGAAACAAAGAACTCAAAATTATTAGGCTCTTTCTCAAATTCAATGAGCCATTGATGCGCACCGGAATTTTCCTTCATGAACAAAGGAGCCACCGTGTATTCTTTCACTTGCGCATGTGTTTTTTCGCAGGCAGAGGCAATGGCGGAATCGGCATTGTGCACCATCAACTCTTCTCCGAATACATTCAGATATTGTTTGGTTCTTCCTGAAATGCGAAAACGATAAGGATTGGTACTGGTGAACTGGATCACATCGCCAATTTGATAACGCCACAAGCCTGCATTGCTGGTGATGATCATCGCGTAATCAATTCCTGTTCTTACATCATCCAAATGGATGGTTCTTTGTGTCTCTCCTTTGTTCAAATGATCAAGCTCAATGAATTCGTAGAAGATACCGTAGTCCAGCATCAAAAGCATGTCATCGCTTTTCAATTGATCCTGTATTCCGAAGAATCCTTCAGAGGCGCTGTACATTTGCATGTAATTCACTTTCGGACTGAAGATCTTATTGTATTGTTCTTGATAAGGAGAAAAGCTTACGCCTCCGTGAAAATACACTTCCAGATTAGGCCAAACTTCTGCAATGGTTGAAGCACCTTTCATTTCCATGATCCGTTTCAACAGAACCATCATCCAGCTGGGAACACCGGCAATGCTCGTTACGTTCTCATTCATCATGCTCTTTGCCATTTTTTCCAATTTACTCTCCCATTCATCCATCAAGGCAATACTCACATCCGGTGCGCGGAAAAAATCGGCCCAGGCCGGTAGATTCTGAATGATGATGGCACTCACATCTCCATGAAATGAATTGTGAGAGCCAAACTGATCTGTTTTAAAACTTCCTCCCAACGCCAGATTTTTCCCCGTAAATAATTTAGTTTCCGGATTGTTGGAACAATGCAAAGTTACCATGTCCCTTCCTGCATTGTAATGACAACCATCCAGACTTTCATCTGTAACAGGAATGAATTTACTTTTATCAGTCGTTCCACTGCTTTTGGCGAACCATTTGAT
>DAORJH010000459.1:0-2290 GCA_035438925.1 Bacteroidia bacterium
TTCTTCTTATATGGATCCGTGAAAGTTGCTACATAATAGGGGGAATTTAAAGAAGAATTCAATGCCTGAATGAAAGTGATGTTTAACCTGTAGCGATAATGCCCCGACTCAGTTTTTCTCAGTGGAATAGAATATCCCCCCACCAATTTGACCTGAATCGGATTTTGATCGATGCCTTTGTACACGTCTACTCCACTGAAAGAATACACGCCGGGATAAATGCCTCTGTAAATCACAATAGGGTAAACATCACACATCAATGAGGCTTCAAATCCCAGTCGTATCGAAGAGGAAGAAGTGGCTTTAAAAAGCATTTGAAGATCAAGATCCAAACTTCTAGTCTTCAAGTTCACATAAATAAACTCATCTGTTTTGGTTATCTGATCCATGTGCGTATAATGGATCCCGGGATTAAATTGAATTCTTGCTTTTTTGTCAATTTGCAAAAGTGTTCTCAATCCCACATCAAAATGTGAACCAAATCGATGTTGTGAAATTCCATCGAAAAATAACCGATTCATGCCGGCATTCACCACCAAATTGAACTCCGCTTTTTGAGCTTTAATCAATAATGGCAACAAAATCAACAGGTACTTCAACATACTTCTCTAATAACGCTTTTCATAAGAATTTATTATTTAATATTTACCATCACATTCAATATTGGTAAATTTGTGTATGAAGAGATTCTATTTACTACTCGCAATTTTAACATTGAATTGCTCTTTGCTCTTCTCCCAAAAGCAGAATCCGCCTACCTCTTCTGTTAAAAACGCTACTCCAAAAAAGAAAAGTACCGCTCCGGAATTAAATGATTTCGTCTGTTCACTGCATGAGGAAAGCATCAACAAAGTGCTAATTGCTATTGGTGATATTAAAGGAAGCAGTGATTATGAAGTCATGTTCATTACTGGGAAATACTATTGGACAATAAAAGATGCGAAGATCAATATCCGACCGGATAGCAGCAGTTTTACCTGCGATGCCCTGGTCAATGTTGGTCCTTTTGATTATAAGACCCAAGTGGTTGGTGACGTCAAGATCACTTACAATAACGATTCCAATATCATTTCCATTCGAATCAGTCGCGCCATTTTCGAACTTTACACCATGGTTCTCGGTAAAAAAATTCACATCAAGGACATACATCTGGAAGATCATTTTAAAGACCCCTTTCAGTTTGAAGGACCTAAGACCATTGCCACCGAAATGGAATTTACCATGCCGGACAGCACGAAAAAGAAGATCTATTTGGTACCTACCGACTGTAAAATGCAGTTAAAATTCAAGGAGATCTGCACTTCCTGCGAAATTGCGGCAGCAGAAGTAAGAGCGCCCAGCCCTGTTAAAACTATATCCCCCATTGAAAGCACAAAAGCTTCTACCCTTCAACCTGCACAAACGGGGAAAAAATAGTAACTTTACCTGTCATGCTTAAACTATTCGGGCTTTTCTGGAAATACAATTTACCTCGATGGTCTATACTTATCATTGACACACTCATTTGTGCATTTGCATTAAGCCTTTCATTTTTCATTCGCTTCTATTTTGAGAAAGATGTGATGTCCTACGAGGACAGACAAAATCTTCCTTATGACTTTTTAATTGTATTGGGCGTTAGATTCATTTCATTTTTTCTTTCAAAAACATATAAGGGCGTTGTACGTTACACAAGCTCTCGCGACACCATGCGTATTTTTGCTGTAGTAATCTGTGGCAGTGTGCTTATCATGCTGGCCAATCTCGTTTCTCGCTTTTTTGTTCTTGGGATGTATTTCATTCCTACTTCGGTTCTGATCATTGACGGATTGGTAACCTTGTTCCTTATGATCACATCACGCCTGGCCGTGAAAGCGCTCTACTTTGAAAGTAAGAATCCGGATCGTGAAAAGATCAATGTGTTGATCTACGGAGCCGGAGAAGCGGGAATAATCACAAAAAGAACATTGGACAGGGATGCCGCCATAAAATATAAAGTAGCAGGATTTGTTGACGATGCAAAAGAGAAACTGGGTAGAAGTCTGGAAGGGATCTTTATTTTTCCACCGGAACAATTATCTCAATTGATAAAAGACAATAGTATTGAAATTGTGATCATCTCTATTCAGAATCTTTCTCCAGCTAAAAAGAATGAGATCACCGATCTTTGTCTTGCAAATAACGTAAAAGTACTGAATGTTCCCCCTCCGACCCGTTGGATCAACGGAGAATTGAGCTTCAATCAGATCAGAGGGATCAATATCGAAGATCTGCTGGAAAGAGAACCGATCAAACTGGATAATGATGTGAT
>DAORJH010000460.1:0-2283 GCA_035438925.1 Bacteroidia bacterium
CCACGGGATAAACTTCTCGCCCTTCCTTTTTGAACTACTACGTTCAAAAAAAATGTCCCTCTCGGGACATTTTCGTACTTTCAGTACGGATGAAGGGACTCGAACCCCCACGCCTTTCGGCACCAGATCCTAAGTCTGGCACGGCTACCAATTACGCCACATCCGCAGGTTAATTACCACTACAAAGGTAATAAAATTTATTTAATCCGCTTTTTGTTTTAAAAGCTTAATGGTCGATTTTCCGGACCCTTCCTCGATTGTAAGGAAGTAAAGTCCTTCTTCCAGTTCACGAATATCCAGCCTCTTTTCTTCCCCAGTAGATCGATAATTAGACTTAAGTACCACTTTTCCAAGCGCATCGCTTATCTCGACTCCTACATTTCCTCTGTAAGAACCTAGATCAACGCTAACCTCATGTTGTGTTGGATTGGGATAGATCTTCACTTTTCCATTGTATGAAACTTCCTTCACTCCAATTACTTCTGCACCGGCTGTCATTTTCACTTTTGTTGCATTCAAAACATCTTTCTTCGTTAGATCTGCATCATATTCAGCAACAAAAGCCACAATGTACATGTTATCAGGATTGAATTTGCTTATTCCGGTTGGGGTATTGACTGTGTAGAGATAATTCTTTTGAAAGATCTGCCCTGTAGTTACACCATTCAATGGAATTATTCCCCCTACCCCATCCGTTCCATCAAATAAATGAACCAATACATTCTGATGCTTGAATCTCCAGGCATCCAGCACATGGGCATTCATCGGGACTGAATAATACCCTAATTGATAATACGGTGACCAAGGCACATTGTAATAATTGCTCAACTGATTATAGCCATTCACCGTTGTATCGGTCTTATTTCCGTAAACATTATTCTCCACCAAATAAGCTCCGATCCTGTATTCTCCTTTTACAGGTCCGAAAAATTCTGCATTCACCTGAAAGGAAAGTGCATTGGTGCCGGGAAAATAATTCACATTCATGATACTCACCTTCACCGGACTGGACTGAACACTTTGCGAAATGAATTTGTCGTAATACTGTGTTCTTCTGATCGCACTCGTTTTCAGATCAGGAAAATAAACTCTGTCGATCAATGCGCTTGAACTGATCTTCTTGTAATTACTGATCAATGTTCCTGCTTCGGTTGCTTCAAGCAGATCATCGTCATGAATATTCACAACTACCGCTCCTGCATTCTGCAAGGATAAACCTCTTTCCTGCGCATCAGGACTTTCACCATCATAGGCACTCACGAATTGTTCTACCAGCACTGACTTTGTTGGAGCGCTTGCTAAAGCCGTAACAGTCATCTTTAAGGTATCATTGCTGAGATCTTCATCTGCAGACCCATTCACAGCGCCTAACCATACTTTCAAATCATACAGTCCGGCTGATGTGAAATTAAAGGTCTGAGGAAAAACGAAGGTTTGTGTTTGAAGTGCTGTTAAACTACTTGACAACACGAAGGTTTGCGAATTGACAGAAGAATTTCCGTATTTATAATTCAGAACAAGCGTATTGATATTCACAGCTCCTGTATTCTTCACTTCCGCAACCAAAGTCTGAGGTGTGTTGATCAGGAAATATTTCTTTGCAGTAACATTGTAAACTTGCGCGTCTCTTGATTTTGACTGATTGATCACTTCAATGTCGTCGATCCAAAGCTGATACATGTTCTTGGAATTATTCCTGAATGCAAAACGAAGATTCTGTCCCTGAAATAAGCCAAGATAAACCGACCTTCGTGTCCAACTCGACCTCTCTCCTCCTCCACTGGTATTTCCATCAGCCAATGAGAATAATTTATCTCCAATGGTGAAATCGCCGGCAGTGAGTGAGCCGGTTTTGTTGGTGCCATACACTTCGTAACCATCAGGACTAACCGGGTCCGGACTCATGGCCATCCAGGTAAGTATTGTATTGGCACTGATATTCACTGTTGGCGTAATGATCCAGCGATCAGCACTTAGCGTATTGTTATCGAACCAGCTTGTGCTAACCAAAAACGTATCGTTCACATTTGCATTGTAGGCAACAACCCAGCCACTGTTTTTTAGTGCAGGCACATGAAAGGGTACATTGTAATTGCTTAGGTTGCCGATATTATTTGCATTGTTATCCTGAATGAGGCTGAAATTGCTCGGCACAAGAGTATATTGACTTACAGTGCTGCCAGCTGTATGGGAAGAAAGAGAGAGAGATCCGAAACGTTCACTGAAAATTGTCTGAGCATTTCCCTTAACAAAAAATAAAACGCTTATGTATAAAAATAACTT
>DAORJH010000461.1:0-2259 GCA_035438925.1 Bacteroidia bacterium
ATTTGGTCTCCATGATCAATTTCTCAATGATCGCCTGATTCGCTTCTTTGAGTCCGGCTTTTGCAGCATGCGTTTTAAACAAAGCAACAGAATCCTCTTCGTTCTTTGACGATCTTGGATCATATACCGCATCGTGGTAAACAGCAGCCAGGAAAAGATCCTCATTCATTTTACCGCTCTTTTCAATTCCGTGTATCACTTGCAGCAAATGCGCTGTGGTATGGTAATGACGATGTTGTTCCCTGTAAAGATCCAATACAGTTTCAGGAAATTTCAATTCCTTCAGTTTTTTGGCTATGTCCTGTAAATTCATCATTTCTTCTTCGACATGTAATAGAGGGTACTGCAATTGTTTTCTTTAAAAATTGCATTGGCCTGTTCCTTTATTCCTTGTGCATTTACTTTTTCGTAATGCTCTATCTCAGTATTCACCGAATTTGCATCACCCAGCAATTCCGCAATGGCTAAATTCGTTGCTTTTGTCAATACATCTGTCTCGCTGAAGATCAAAGTCGATTCTACTTTATTCTTGCATTTCTGAAGTTCGATGGGATCGACCAATTCGTTCTTCAGTTTTTCCAATTCTGCTATTACTGCCTTCTCTGCTTTTTTAATATCGCCCCCATCCGGTATCTTTCCGCTCACCACAAACAAACCTTTGTCCAGATCGCCCATTACATAGGCATTGATCTCAGAGAAGATCTGCTGATCCTTTACCAGAGCTTTGTAGAGACGAGACGAATTACCTCTGCTTAGGATATCGGAAATGATATCCACCGTATGATAACCCTCATCTCTTCTGGCACACATGTGATAGACCTTGTACAGTCCGGAAGCAGGCACATCACGTTCTACCCTTAAAGATCTGGCTTCTGTTTGCACCGGCTCTACGGGAAGATTCCTCTTTAATTTTGTTCCTGCAGGAATCGGTTCAAACCATTTTTCACTCAGTTCTTTTACCTGTTCTACTGTTACTTTTCCTGCCACCACCATAATGGCATTGGAAGGAATATAATGTTTCTTGAAAAAATCCTTTACATCATCCATCACAGCCTCTTCAATGTGTTTGATCTCTTTACCAATGGTGGCCCATTTGTAAGGATGTGTGGTATAGGCTAAAGGACGAAGCAATAACCAAACATCACCATAAGGCTGATTCAAATAACGTTGTTTGAATTCTTCGATCACAACGCTTCTTTGTACTTCCAGACTCTTATCGGTAAAAGCAAGGCTGAGCATGCGATCACTTTCCAGCCAGAAGGCTGTTTCAATGTTCTCAGCCGGAACGGTGCAGTAATAATTGGTGATATCATTGGTGGTAAAAGCATTGTTTTCTCCCCCCACCAACTGAAGAGGTTCATCGTAATTAGGAATGTTGATACTGCCTCCAAACATCAAATGTTCGAAGAGATGAGCAAAACCGGTTTTATTCTCCGATTCATCCCTTGCCCCCACATCGTATAGGATGTTAATACAGGCCATGGGTGTGCTGGGATCTTCATGAACAATGACAGTGAGACCGTTTTTAAGCTTGAACTTATGGAAGTGGATCATGAAGTTAAAATTGAGTCATAAAAATACGCTTTTTAATCCATAAATGAAGGGGAAATAATGGCCTGAAAAAAGCCAATTCAGCATTGCATATAAAGGAAATAAAGTGGAATACACTAGTAAAGATCATGTAAAAGCAATGAACAATCTATTTATTTAAATTAGACGACTAGTGCGCAGATTTAATGATCTTCTGATGGTATATCCTCTCTTTTGTCTTTACAGTGATCAAATAGACTCCACTAGCCAGATCATGGGTGGGAATACTTACATGTTCATTCAAATCGTCAAAATAAAACTTCTTGATTGATCGGCCTTGGCCATCTGTGATCTCTATGAGTGCGATATTCTCATTAGGACAATTGACACTTAGTTCGTTTAAAACTGGATTAGGGAAAACTACACTATTGAGCTTATCTAAACGATGACTACCCAAATTATCAATTATTATCATATTAGCAAATTCCATTGTGCTAGTAGATAACCAATGGTTGCAAAATGAACTCCCATTCAAATTATTGTTCGTTACGGAAAATAAAGTTCTCACAACAGTGACATTTCCCCACATGATATAAATATTTTCACTTCTTTTAGTGGCATAATGGAAGAATGCTTTGTTTAAAATATTTGGGTTCGCAGTATAGGTTGGAGGTGTTGCTGGAATAGGTCTTGTAATACTTATTTCAGTAGGTGAAATATCAGGTGGGT
>DAORJH010000462.1:0-2242 GCA_035438925.1 Bacteroidia bacterium
TTCCTGAAAACAGAATAAGCCGTTACTTTTAATAACGGCTTATTGAATTCAATTTTGTTTTTCTTAATGATGATGTCCGTGTGGACCGTGAACGTGGCCATGCGCCAGTTCTTCTTCGGTGGCCTGTCTTACATCCAATACTTCTCCAACGAAATGAAGATCCATACCTGCTAAAGGATGATTGAAATCCATTTCAACATGGGCATCCGTGATCTCCTTCACTCTTCCCACTAATTGATTTCCATCCTGATCATTCATTTCAATATCTTCACCCACCCGGATCCTTGTATCATCAAATTTACCATCTACAATAAAAGACTGCTTATCCACTTTAACAATATAATCCTTTTCAAAATTTCCATAAGCAGCTTCCGCCTTGATCCTGAAATCAAACTTATCGCCCTTTGATTTTCCATTCAAACCACCTTCAAAATCCGGAAGAACGGCACCATATCCATTTAAAAAAACGAAAGGTCGGTCCGGTGAGGTTTGCTCTACCAATTCTTCATTTGCTCCGGCTTTTCCTGCTGTTAGATAATAGGAAACCGATACTACTTTATCTTCTGCTATTTGCATATTCTTAATTTTTTTTGAAATTAATCTTTTTCTGTGATACTGCCATAAAAAACCTTGTGATTTTAAGCATCAGAAATGCAGGTTCTTTTCAAGCAAATAAAGGAATTTCTCTTTACTGAGCCCGGCATTGATCTCTCCTCCTATACTCAGAGAAACGGCTCCGGTTTGTTCACTCACACTAATGGCAAGTGCATCTGTAGTTTCCGTTATTCCAACCGCAGCACGGTGTCGCATGCCATAATGCGCCGGAAAATTCTCTTTTTCAGTCACCGGCAACACGCATCTAACAACCATAATTCTGTTGTCTTTGATCACCACTGCCCCATCATGAAGAGGTGAATTTTTGAAGAAGATATTTTCCAGCATTCGAGCTGAGAGTGTGGAATCGATCACATCGCCTGAATTCATGATGGACTTCAGGTCACTTTTTCGGGCAATGATAATAAGCGCCCCTGTTCGCACTGCACCCATATTGAAACAAGCAGTTGCAACTTCATTGATATCTAGTTCGATCTGATTGCTTTCAGATGAAAAATTGAGACGAAAGATATTCCTCCACTTTATACTTCTAAGAAACTCATTGGAACCAATGTAGAGAAGGAATTTCCTGATCTCCTGCTGAAAAACGATCATGATCACGATCACGCCTACATTCACAAATTTCCCGAGAATAGAAGACAATAGATGGAGCTCAAAAGCATTGATGATGATATAAGCTACATAGATAAAAGTGATGCCAATAAAAATATTGATCGCTGAAGTTCCCTTTACCAGATTATACACGATGTAGAGTATAATGGCAACGAGAAAGATGTCAACAACATCTGTAATTCCGAATGAGATGAATTGTATGAAGCCGTTTTTCAAATTCAGGACTTTTTGTTTTTATATTTCTCATACATCTGATGTACCAATCCATCTGACAGACCAATCTGAGGCACAAAGATCTTTTCGATCTCGCAATGTTTCATGATGTACAAGAAGATCTTTGCTGCAGGAACGATCACATCTGCACGATCGGGTTTCAGGTCGAGGCGTTCTATCCTTTCTTTGATGGTATAGGAGGCCAGCATCTCGTGTATGGACCTCAACTTGTCGTAACTCATGTGCTTGGTTTCCTTCTTCCCGCTCATTTTGTAGATCTTATTGATATTTCCACCCGAACCGATCGCGCTTAAAGGATGAATTCCATACGTATTCTTCTTCATCCATGCTTTCATTTCTTCCCACTCCTCTTTATTGATCTTATCCAAAAGCATACGCACCGTACCTATATTGAATGATCTCGCTGCGATCACTTTTTGATCGTAATACAAAGTCAATTCCGTACTACCACCACCCACATCAATGTACATATAAGCATGCCTTGGATTCAGCATTTCCGCCACATGATTGGAAAAAACCAGTGCTGCTTCTAGCTTACCATCAATAATTTCAACGGTAACCCCTGTTTCATTCTTTATTCTTGCAATGATCTCCTGACCATTCGAAGCATCCCGCATGGCAGAAGTAGCAACAGCTCTTGATGCCTCGACCCCATATGCCTTGATCAACTCATTGAATCCCTTAATAGTGCCGATCAGTCTTTCACATTTACTATCAGAAATCTTTCCTCCCATAAATACATCCTCACCCAAACGAATTGGCATTCGAATCAACTCTTCTT
>DAORJH010000463.1:0-2235 GCA_035438925.1 Bacteroidia bacterium
CAGAATAGAAAATTTATCTACGGTCTATCAGAATTGAATAAAGAGAAACTGAATTTTGCCGATTCCGTTGCCAATCCAGGTTGTTTTGCTACAGCCATCGAATTAGCGCTTTTACCATTAGCCAAAAAAGGATTACTTCAATCTTCTATTCATGTCAGCGCCACAACCGGTTCAACAGGCGCAGGACAAAGTCTATCCGAAAGCACTCATTTCAGTTGGAGAAGTAACAACCATAGTTCCTATAAAGAATTGGATCATCAACACGAAAAAGAGATCATGGAAACGATCGCTCCCTTTCAAGGCGAATTGGATTTTATTCCACAAAGAGGAGCCTTTACAAGAGGAATTCATGCAACGATCTATACCGAGATCAATGAAGATCTAATGCAACTGAATTCCATTTACACTAGCTATTATAACGATTCGCCCTTTGTTCATCTCACTCCTTTTGTTCCGGATGTAAAAATGGTGGTGAACACGAATAATTGCTTTCTGCATCTGACTAAAAAGAAAAATAAAGTCATTATTACCTCGGTGATCGATAATCTGATGAAAGGAGCAGCAGGACAAGCGATCCAGAACATGAATCTCCTTTTCGGAAAAAATGAAAAAACAGGACTTACACTTAAACCATCAACATTTTAAAACATGAAATTATTCGACGTTTATCCACTCATGAACATCACACCTGTAAAAGCACAAGGCAGCTACTTATGGGATTCAATAGGAAAAAAATACCTGGACCTTTACGGAGGGCATGCTGTCATTTCCATTGGACACAGCCATCCCACTTATGTAAAAAAGCTCACGGAACAATTGAATCAAATCGCTTTCTATTCCAATTCGGTCATCAATCTATTACAAGAAGAACTGGCGATAAAATTAGGAGAACTCAGTGGTTATTCCGACTACAAACTATTTCTCTGCAATTCAGGTGCAGAAGCAAATGAAAATGCCCTTAAGCTGGCTTCCTTTCACAACGGCAGAAAAAAAGTAATTGCTTTTCACAATTCCTTTCATGGAAGAACTTCGCTTGCTGTTGCGAGCACTGATGATCAAAAGATCAATGCCAACATCAATAAAACACATGAAGTTATCTTTCTTCCCCTAAATGATCACGATGCTTTTTTGAAAGAGATCTCGAATGAGATCTGTGCTGTGATCATCGAAGGAATACAAGGAGTTGGCGGGATCAAAGAACCAACAACTGAATTTCTGCAACTTCTGAGTTCTGAAACAAAAAAGCACGATGCACTACTGATCTTGGATGAAGTTCAATCCGGTTACGGCAGAAGTGGGAAATTCTTCGCGCATCAATTTGCTGAGATCAGTCCTGATATCATCACCATTGCCAAAGGCATGGGAAATGGTTTTCCCGTTGCAGGAGTAATGATCCATCCAAAAATACAAAGCAAATACGGATTACTCGGAACTACCTTTGGAGGAAACTACCTTGCTTGCGCTGCTTCGCTAGCTGTGCTCGAAGTAATAAAGAAAGAAAATTTGATTCAAAATGCCTGCGAAATAGGAGAAAATTGGATCAAAGAACTAAAGCAGATCGAAGGTGTTCAAGAAGTAAGAGGAAGAGGTTTGATGATCGGACTTCAGTTTGACTTCCCGATCGCTACAATAAAAAAACAATTGCTTGAAGAATTTGGTATCCTCGTTGGTACAGCCTCCGATCCAAACGTATTGAGATTACTTCCTGCACTTAACATCACTGAAAAAGAAATTGAAATCTTCAATCAAGCATTAAATCATGTATTAACAAACCAATTAGCCAGCATTAAATAATGAAACACTTCACAACCGTTCACGATCTGCAAGATCCCATTCAATTGGTCAATGATGCCATTGAGTTAAAATCAAATCCTTATGCTTTTCAAAATAAAGGAAGGAACAAAACGATAGGATTAATTTTTCTTAATGCAAGTTTGAGAACAAGACTAAGCACGCAAAAAGCAGCGCGAATGTTGGGAATGGAAGTAATGGTGATGAATATGGACAAAGAAGCATGGGCCATTGAGTGGAATGATGACACGGTAATGAATGGTACAACTGTTGAACACATCAAAGATGCAGCAGCGGTGCTGGGAAGCTATTGTGACATCATTGGTATCAGATGTTTTCCGGGATTGACAGATAGAAAAAAAAACTACAGCGAACATTTGCTTCTTCAACTAATGAAGTATTGCCACGTTCCTGTGATAAGTCTGGAATCCGCCACCCTGCATC
>DAORJH010000464.1:0-2229 GCA_035438925.1 Bacteroidia bacterium
ATCAAGGAATGTTATCAGGCAGGGATCAAAGTGATCATGATCACAGGTGATTATCCCTCAACGGCCAAGAGCATCGCCTTGCAGGCAGGAATGAATGTGAATGCAGAAGTTCTCACAGGAACTGACCTGAAAAGCATGAGTGAAAATGAATTGAAAGAAAAAATCAAAAAAATAAATATTTTCGCACGAATTGTTCCTGAACAAAAATTACAGATCATACGTGCATTAAAAACAAATGGAGAGATCGTAGCCATGACAGGTGACGGTGTGAACGATGCCCCTGCATTGAAAGCCGCAGATATAGGGATTGCAATGGGTGGAAAAGGTACTGATGTAGCAAGAGAAGCTTCTTCCATGGTATTATTGGATGATAATTTCAGTTCTATCGTTTCTGCTATACGATCAGGAAGAAAGATCTTTGATAATCTTCAAAAAGCCATGAATTACATCATGGCCATTCATATTCCCATTATTGGTCTGACACTTCTTCCAGCCTTCTTTCCGGGATTACCCATTTTATTAATGCCGCTTCACATTGTTTTTATGGAATTAATCATTGATCCGGTATGCTCCATCGCTTTTGAATCAGAAAGTGAAGAGATCGGCATCATGAATCGAAAACCGAGGGATCCGAATGAAAGGTTCTTTGGATATAAAATGATCCTGGGTAGTGTGCTAACCGGACTTTTTCTTTTATTGGTGGTTATTGCTGTTTATTTTGCTTCCATCCGGGAAGGCCACTCTGAAGGAGAGATCAGAGCGATCGCATTTACCTCCATGATCCTTGGAAATATATTTTTCATCCTCACTACACTTTCTAAGACAAGAAATTTCATTCAAGTACTTATGGAAAAGAACAAGGCACTACTCATTATTCTTTTAATTTCCACCGTTTTTCTTTTCCTGTTGATTGCTGTGCCGGGATTAAGAACCCTGTTCAGTTTCGAATACCCTGGTTATAAACATTTCGGAACTGCGATCATAGCAGCAACCATTATGCTTTTAATTCTCGAAACAATAAAGTACATTCGCTTAAGATCACAGAGATCAAACTCATTATCGCTATCTGAATAATTCGAGAACCTTCTCAATTCTGCACCGAATTAAAATGTTTTAACTTTTGATCGATCCCATCATCAAACCGAAATGCTATCTTTAAATAAGAAATGAAGGGAGCTGGTCATATTTTTATTTTGCTGCTTGTGTTGTTTGGTACTACCTGCACAGAAAGAGAAAATAATGTTGATACTAACTCATCCACTCGCATCAATGACTTGATCGATTCCTTAGGAAAAGAACAAACTATTGCCACTTTTAAAGAAGAGAAATCATTTTCCATCATCTATTTTTCAAACAAGGAAATGAAAATTTGCAATAAGGTTTCTTATCTTCCGGGTTACCCTCTTTTTTCAGACAGCATGGTCTATAAAAATGAAAAGGAATTCTACTCCCCTCGTCTTTTCTCCACTTACATCATAAAAGACAGTATAGTTATCTGTATTAAACAGGTTCCGATCTTTCATCCTAACTCTAATTTAAGAGGACAAACGCCATGGAAACAACCTTACGTGAACAGCTATGCACGTATTGATCAGTAGTTGTTGATTTTAATTGAATTATAATTAAAGTTTGAAAACTTGTATGATCCTATTTAGAAAGATTCATAAAATTTATCAATCATAGAAAATAAATTTATTAGCTTAGTGTTCTATCGATGAACTTTAAAAAATTCAATGTAATAGAACACGGCATTACCTGGCTTCACGAAAAGACCAACGAAAAACAATTCTTGATCTTTTCCAGTATTTTAGTTGGAGTTACCGCTGGGATAGCTGCAGTCATTCTAAAATCGATCGTCTACGCAATAAGAAGGTTGATACTAGATTATCAGATTCCCTCATTCTCTTACCCTTTCCTTTATTTGCTTCTTCCAATATTCGGAATTGGCTTGTGCGTTCTATTAGTGAAATATAGTTTTAAAGGTCAAGTGAACAAAGGCGCCTTTCCCATACTTTATTCGATCGCCAAAAAAGGTAGCTACTTGCCTTTTTCACAAATGTATTCTCACATTTTCACGAGTGCATTAACTGTCGGATTTGGAGGATCAGCCGGATTGGAGTCTCCGATTGTGAGTACAGGCTCTGCCATAGGCTCCAACTTTGGTCGGACTTACAAATTAAATTATAAAGATAGAACACTTTTACTGGCAGCCGGAGCAGCAGGTGGGAT
>DAORJH010000465.1:0-2217 GCA_035438925.1 Bacteroidia bacterium
GCAGTTGCCTGGGTGCCGGGAAGAAATGACTCACTTTTATTCATCTTTACTTTGCTTGCACTTTACTCCCTGATTCGTTTGATAGAAAGTGGAAATAAGAAATACATCCTGCACAATACTCTATTCTTTGTGCTTGCGCTCTTTACAAAAGAAAGCGGAGTTATATTGCCTCTTGCCTTTTGCTGGGTTTGGTTCATGCAGAAAGGAATTGAGAAAAAATTAGTGGTAATGATCGGACTTTGGGCCTTCTGCGTCACCGTCTGGTTTTTCATCCGAAATTCATTGGTAACTTATGTTCCCGGAGATCATTATACACTTATGGAATTAAGCAGAAGGATCTTGGCCTCTCTTCTTATCTTCATTGGTAAGTTCCTGCTTCCGATCCGACAATCCATTGCCCCTACTCCCGAAAATTCATTGCTTTGGCCAGGCATAGCTGTGATCCTTTTCATCGTCTGGCTCTTTGTAAAGAACAAAATTCTGAATCGTAAACTGGCACTTACAGGCCTCGGACTTGCACTCATCCTCCTTGCCATGCCAATCTGGTATGGTTGTATGTTACCCCTGTGTATGCAGGATGAACACAGATCCTACACAGCCTTGGCCGGCATCTTGCTTTTTCTTTCTCAGATCAACTTCTTACGATCAATAAATAAAATGCTGAAGATAGGTCTTGTTATTATCAGTCTTTTCTCAGTGAAAACATTCATTCGGATGGATGTGTACAAAACAGTAGCTTCTTATTTGGCAGAAGGATTGATCGATTGTCCACAAAATTTCAATTTCCCTTTTCATCAGGCAGAATTATTTTACAATCAAGGTAATTTCAAAAATGCAATTACCTATTACACAAAAGCGATCAATCTCCGACCGGATCAAGCTCCACTTTATAACAACAGAGCCAATAGTTTTGCAAAAACGGGACAGAAAGATTCCGCTATAGCAGATTACACCAAAGCTTTGAGTCTAACCGATCGCATGGCTGAAGTATGGCTGGCAAGATGTTTGGCGTATCGTCAATTTGGTGATATGGAAAACTGCATGAAAGATCTTTTTGCTATTGAACAAGCTTATCCCGGATTCATCAAACCAGAAATGAAAAGTGATCTAGATAATGAATACAAGAAATACAATTTCGATCTGCTGACCAAAACAATACGTGAAAATCCAACACGTGCAGAATTGTACATTCAACGCGCGAAAGTGTTTATGGATTATAGAATGGGAAAAGAAGCATTGTATGACTTGAAAAAAGCCTGTGAACTGGAGCCAAACAATGAAGAATACAAAGGCTACTACAATGAACTGAAGAATAGTTACCATCCGAAAAATTCCTGAATCAAATTAGACTAAGCATACTGTTCTCTTCACACAGTTTAAATGGTCTTTGACTCATTTCGGCAAATCGAGCCAATTAATTGAACTATGTTTGCCTAAAAAATTGATAATGAAGAAAATTTTACTTTCCCTTTTAAGCGTATTCAGTCTAACAGCTACTGCACAAACAGCCACCCTGGCAAGAACTTACAGTCTTACCAACATGGTACCTGCCGGTATTACAGTCAAATCTATTGTTTACGGTAACAACCTGTTCTATATCTACTCCGAAGGTGGACCAACCGGATTAACTGTTCAAAAAAACAATCTGGACGGGGTTCCTGCACTGAAACGAAGCATTCAGGGATTGGTACCTCAGTCAGCCAATGCTTTTTTTGTGAATGCAACTCAAGGTAAACTTTATATTTCCGGACACAGAACGACCAGTACAACAGTGCAACCATTCATAGTTCGAATAGACACTGCATTGTGTATTCCTGATTTCATTAAAGACTATAATGTTGCAGGATTCACCATGGTCAGGATCAATGATGCAGAGATCACATCTGACAGCAATCTTGTTTTAGCAGGAAGCGCTACCAATACGGGATCTATGACCACGGAAAGAGGTTTTGTACTTGGAACCAAATTAAGCACCAATTGTACTCCGGTTTACAGTAACACGATGACAGTCATGGCGAACTCAGTAACTAGTATCAATTCAATTAAAGAGATCAGCGCAGCTACCTTGCTTTATTCTGCGCAATCCGGGACTGCAACTTATCTAGGAAGGATCTCTAAAACAGCGAACAGTCTTACCTTTCCTGCAGGATCCTACTCTATTAGTTTTGGAGGTGGAAGCATTGAAACCTATTCCAACCTGAAAAAAGTATTAGTACA
>DAORJH010000466.1:0-2210 GCA_035438925.1 Bacteroidia bacterium
AAACTATTCAAATGACGAGAAAGCGAAGTTTGATGAGTTGTCCGCTTGCATCTTCTGCTTGCTCAACAAATACTTCAATGGTATCTCCGATCTTAAGATCTGGATTATAACGAAATTCAGAAAGTGCAACAACACCATCTGATTTGTAACCAATGTTTACAACAACCTCGCGGTTATTCTTTGCAACTACTCTTCCTTCAATGATCTGAAGGTCTGTAATTGTGTTCAATGATTTACCGTACAACTCATCAAACTTCGCTTTCTCGTCATTTGAATAGTTTTCTTGTTTTTTTCCAATCGCACTCCAATCGAAGTCCGGATTTCCAACTTGGGCTTTTTCTGCCATTTTATTTTTTATTACTTGTATTCTACCTCAAGGCCGATAGAAGGGGTTAAACTTATTTTCCGCCGCGGCGGATTGCGCTCTTGCCTCAAAAAGCGGGGTACAAATATACTAAAGTTTGAGGTTGCGTTTAGTTGCGCTAATTAATTTTAACTAGCTTAATAACAACACGATATAACTTAACGGGAAATCTAAACTGTTTGACGAATAGATACTGAAATAGACCTTGATTTCACAATCTGCTGATTTTCAAGTAAATGAAATAAATTAATCAGATACATAAAGCGACCAACAGCACATCGTCTGTTTGCTCCAAATCTCCTTTCCATGCGATGAATTCAGAAAAGATCTTTTCTTTCTGTTCCTCCATTTTCAGATCACTTGTCTTTAAGATCAGATCATCGAGTCGCTTGTATTGGAATTTTTTTCCTGATCCCAAAGCGTCCTTGTTCTGACGGGCTTGTGGTCCACCGAACTGATCGGCCATACCATCTGAATACAAATAAAGTTTGTCGCCTTTTTTTAAAGTGCAGGTGTGAAGGGTGAATGCTTCTTTTCTTTCTCCTGATCCAACAGGCATTTTGTTTTTTTCCAGCACAGTGATTTGATTACCGGATACAAGAACAGGGGCATTGTACGCGGCAGCATAACTCAAATAATGTTCTGTTGCCATCAAGGTACGATTCTTAAAGAACTGTTTCTTTTCGAAGCACATCAAAATTCCATCAAATCCATCCTTCTGGTCATTCTTACTAATGGAATGGATCAATCGATCCCGCACATAATCAAAGACTTTATTGGGTTCATAGATGTTTTTTTCATTTACAGCTTCACTTAGGTAGGCTGAGTTTAGCAGACTCATGAAACCACCCGGGACTCCGTGACCGGTACTGTCACAAACTGCAATAAAAAACAACTCTCTTACCACATCATTCCCTTCTTGCTCCTTTTCAGTGAGTATCTTTTTGGAGATCCAGTAAAAATCTCCGCTTACTATATCTTTAGGACGGTAAATGATCATGGCATCACTGAAAAACTTCCTGACTTGTTCGAAATTATCAAAGAGTGAGTCCTGAATACGCTTTGCGTAATTGATCGAATCAATGATCTCTTTGTTTTTTTGTTCGATCAGTAAATTCTTGGAATGAAGTAATTCATTCGTTTTCTTTCTTTCACGATTGTTCTTTAACACGATAAAAACAAGTCCGGCTAATAATAGAATGGAAATGAAGGATGCGATCACCATTGTGTTACGACTTTGGATCTTCACATTCTGTTGTTCTATCTCACTCTTATCAATGATCTGTTGCTTATTCAAAAGATTGATCTCCGCATCTTTCTGTTCTGATTCGAATAATTCCTTCATCTGCGCCATATTCCTGATGTTCTCAGAATTCAACAGTGAATCGTTCATCATCGAAAATAATTTATGATAAGCAAGTGCATTTTTTATGTCACCCTTTTTCTCGAACAGAAAAGACAATTTCTCATAAGAATCCTTTAAGTTCACTTTCGAGTCCTGAATCTTCGCAAACGTTAATCCTTTTTTAAAATAATACTCAGCTGAGTCATATTGTTTTTTAAAGATCTTGATCTCGCCAAGAATATTACAGGCAAAAGTGATGCCGCCATTATCATTAGCCACAACCCGGTTGTGTAATGATTTCCTTCCATACTCCTCAGCCAACTCATATTTTTTCTGTTTCAAGTAGGCTTTTGCAATATATCCCTGAGAGGCGCCAATATGCAAACCATCCGTATATTTCTCACGAATATGTAGCGCCTTGAACTGATAATCTAATGCTAAAGAATCCTGATTCAATTCATTATACATATTTCCCACAAGCGAGTATACGGTTCCAAGGCG
>DAORJH010000467.1:0-2206 GCA_035438925.1 Bacteroidia bacterium
TGTTCAGTTCTTCTTTGTTATAGCAAGTAAGATCGGATTCTTTTCGGGAAAAGTTGAATGCAAGCGGAAACAAGGCTTCCTTGTTCATGTTCACAGAATAGAATCCGGCTTGATCGATCTGTCCTCTTGTGTACAAATGTTGTCCTGAATTTGTTGTTCTTATTTCCGGAATGATATCTGTTTTGTCGGAAATACCCATAATATGAGGAGCTTCTTTGTTGACAGTGCTTTCATAACGAAGATCCAGCACTTCATTGGCATTCACTTCATAAAAAAGCGAGCTTGCATGCAGACTACTGAAACCGATACGATACAAAGTTGGCACGAACAAAGCATGGCGAACAAAATTGCTGCTTTTATCCGTCATCGGGTCTGTGCTGAGATATGTTAGATTGCCCTGATTCTCTACTCTTCCCAATAACGGATCTCCATTCTGTAATTTCATCAAAATTTCAAATGCACTTCGGTTGGTCACATTTAATTTGTAATGTTCTTGTATCAATGGAAGATTCACGCGTTCGTCCATTTTCTCAAATACTCCGCTGAAGAAGTCACTTTTCTGTTCGATCAGATCTGTTTTCACTTCTTGCGTATCCTTTCCTATGATCGCTGGAAGTGCAAAAGCTGACATCAATGTATTATAAGAAGGCAGATCGGCCTTTTCAGCAGGTAGGATGAAGAGACTGCCTTTTGTTTTGCTGAACTTAAGAAGCTCGGATTGCATACCGGAAGTGAGTCCGGATAGTCCATACAAAATGATCACATCGCTTTTTTCGAAAGAAGAATAATCCACCGATTGCTCGTTGCTGCTGTGCAATTCAAAGAGGCTGTCGGCTTTCAATAAATTAAGAAATGGATTTTCTCCTTTCAAATCTTTCCCTGTGATGAGTGTGAGTCGGATCTTCAGTTTCGAATCAAAGGCGAAAAAAAGTTCATCATCAAAAGTGACAGGATAATCATCGATCTTAATGGAACCGTAATTGAATCCCTCTTGTTTGCACTCGAAGGTAAAGACGATCTCTTTTGCTGCATGCGGTTCAACGGAGAAAGAAGAAATACCGAGTTGAATCTTATTCAAAGTTAATTTCGCTGAACCGGCATTTACGGCATCGTCTCCGTTATTTCTGATCCTTGCATGCAATTTTTGAATGAATCCTTTTTGTTGAACCGGTGTTTCAAAGAAACAGGTGTCGACATAAACGTTGTTTATTTTATTGGCTGCATTCAGTACAACAAACGTGCGGGCGTTGGTATCTTGTTTCACTTCATTCAGATCGAAAGTAGACCGTTGCGCATCGGTGAACAGGTAGTTATTCATGCTCTTCAAACCGGATGAACGAAGCATTTCCATTTGTCGTTTATAAACTTCACTTAATTTTCTGACAGAAGGAGAACTTTTGATTTCGCTGAGCGGATCGAGGGCCTCCTCTTTATTATAAAAGCGCTGATGTCTGCCTTCAAAATCGTTGGTCAGTATCTGTATCTTATCCGCATTGCCCATGTTTTTGATCAGATCTTTGGCTTGTTGTTTCGCAATTTCAAGCAATGGCCCCTGCTTTTGCAGGTTATCCATACTGTAAGAATTATCAATGTAAATGCTGATGGCCTTGGCTGAAGGTCCGGCAGAAATGCTTTTATTTTCGACCAATACAGGCTGAGCAAAGGCCAATACTAGGGAAGCAATGGTCAGGCAACGAAACAAGAGGATGAGTAATTCTTTTAATCTGGATTTGGATTTGCTTTCGTGCTGCAGTTCTTTGAGGTATTTTACATTGGTAAAATAGACCTTAGTATAGCGCCTGAAATTAAAAAGGTGAATGATAATAGGAATGCTGACAGTAAACAGGGCCCACAAAAAAGTGGGGTACACAAACATCATAGGTATAAAATTAGGGATAGTATGTGTTAAAACAATAGGATTAATTGAAAATTTTTGTAAATTTACCTACGGCTCATTCATTATGTATTCAGCATTAAGCGCAATAGGTAAAAACATCATTCTTTTAGGGATCTTGGCATTGTCTGGAATCAATTTCTTTTATAGCTGGTTTGGCTGGAAAGAATTGCTCGCCATTCAAAGTTTAACCGGACTAGCCTATGTGTTCTTAAGTTGTTATGAGTTTTTGAATGCACAATACAAAGCTTCACTTCCTGTACAACGTTACAATTACGTGACGAATCGCTATTTATTATTCAAAGTACTAAA
>DAORJH010000468.1:0-2201 GCA_035438925.1 Bacteroidia bacterium
TTCGTGAGTTCATTCAGGTAAAGTTTACCAATGTGTTTCACTTCTCTTGGATTTTTCAACAGGTCAGGATTCGGTGTTTTACAATATCCTACAATAGGTCTAACAAGGTATTTACTAACCGGAATATACAGTGGTGTAAGTTCTCCCAATATCTCAATGGCATCTCTTTCAATTCCTATTTCTTCAAAACACTCACGAAGTGCTGTGGTGGCATGATCTAGATCGCTTTCTTCAAATTTACCTCCCGGCAAACTCACTTGCCCGCTGTGTACTCCGTCATAGGCAAATCTTTCTGTGAGAGGAATATAAAAATGTCCATTCACATCAGAGCAAATCAAGATGATCACGGCACTTTTTCGGTATTCGCTCTCAGGAAGTTCGTGTACGGACTGCTTTGACCTCTGTAGTGGCGCCATCATATACTGCGCATCTTCTCCCGGAAGGGCTTCTGCCAGCAGTAATTTCAGTTTATTTATGTTTTGTTCCAATATTAAAAAGTAAAAGCGTTTGAAATTAAGTAAATTTGTCGATGCTTTGAACTGAAATTTAAAAGTAAATGTTAACGAAGAGGCTTAGATAATGGATAAAATAGAATTAAACAGGGTAGAAGAGGCGATCGCCGACATAAAAGCAGGTAAGGTTATCATCATTGTGGATGATGAAGATCGTGAAAATGAAGGGGATTTTGTGACAGCAGCCTGCAATGCAACACCTGAAGTCATCAACTTCATGGCAACTCACGGCAGAGGATTGATCTGCGCTCCCTTAACAGAAGAAAGAGCACATGAGTTGAAGCTCGATATGATGGTGCCTGCCAATACATCACTTCATGAAACACCATTCACTGTTTCAGTTGATCTTCTGGGCCACGGTTGTACTACAGGAATATCTGCATCTGATCGCTCAAAAACAGTGAAAGCACTTATTGATAAGAATATAAATGCATCTGAATTTGGCAGACCCGGACATATTTTTCCACTAAAGTCAAAACCGGGTGGAGTTCTCAGAAGAGCAGGGCACACAGAAGCAACTGTCGATATTGCAGTGTTGGCGGGATTCGATCCTTGTGGTGTACTCGTTGAGATCCTCAATGAAGACGGAACAATGGCTCGATTGCCTGAGCTGGTTCAAATTGCAAAGCGATTCGATCTGAAGATCATTAGCATCAAAGATCTTATTTCCTATCGTCTGGCGAAGGAAAAACTTGTGAGCAAAGAAGTTGAAGTGGAAATGCCAACTACGCTGGGAGATTTCAAATTGATTGTATATAAAGTTGAGATGAATGGACAGGAACATATGGCATTGATAAAAGGAAGTTGGAAAGAAGATGAACCTGTTCTTGTAAGAATGCATTCTTCTTGTGTTACGGGTGATATTTTTGGCAGCTGCCGATGTGATTGCGGACCTCAATTACATGAGTCAATGCGAATGATAGAGAAAGAAGGAAAGGGAGTGATCGTTTATTTGAATCAGGAAGGTAGAGGAATAGGATTGTTGAATAAACTCAAAGCCTATAAATTGCAGGAACAAGGAATGGATACGGTAGAAGCAAACATTGAATTAGGATTTAAACCGGATGAAAGAGATTATGGAGTTGGGGCGCAGATCTTGAGAGATATGGGAGTAAGAAAAATAAAACTGATAACCAACAATCCGCGAAAGAGAGCCGGACTGGTGGGATACGGGATTGAAATTATGGAAAATGTTCCGCTTATCATTCAATCCAATCCACATAACGAGAAATACCTGGCAACAAAAAAACTAAAACTCGGACATCATTTTTAGAGTTTGGAAGATAAAGCGTATTGTCACGTAGAAAATATACATCCGGTGAATTTGCTGAGTTAATAGGCAATTCACTTCCATTCAGTCCGAATGAAGATCAAAAGGATGCACTTAGAAAAATAAGTGAATTTCTTTTTTTTGGAAAAGAGAATCCCGTCTTCGTTCTTAAAGGATATGCTGGTACCGGTAAGACCAATCTCATTTCGGCGATCACAAAGAATTTGATGCATCTAAACATGCAAAGTATTTTACTTGCACCAACGGGACGAGCGGCAAAGGTGATCACGAATTATTCAAAGAAAGAAGCATTTACTATTCATAAAAAGATTTACAGTAAATCAGAATCTGAAGGTGGCGCAATGAATTTCTATCTTGCGGAAAATCACCACAAGAATACACTTTTCATTGTGGATGAA
>DAORJH010000469.1:0-2194 GCA_035438925.1 Bacteroidia bacterium
ATACTAAAACAAGGTGTCGTTATCCCCATTCACAGGGTACATAAGATCAAGATCTGAATAAACTTAGAATCAAATAAGCAAAGGGAGCTACAAAGATCAAGCTGTCAAAACGATCAAGGATACCACCATGTCCCGGCAAGATCGATCCACTGTCTTTTACTCCCGCTTCCCTTTTTAATTTACTTTCTATAAGATCACCGATCGTTGCCAGAATAGGCACACAGATTCCGAGTATCGGCCATAAATATCCGGGTAAAGGACAAAGCAAGGTATCAAACAAGAAGCTCAAAGCGAAAGTTATGACAATACCAGTCAATGTTCCTTCCCAGGTTTTACCGGGAGAAACTCTTTCGATCATTTTGTTTTTTCCATATAAACTTCCACCTAAATAAGCAAAAGTGTCATTACTCCAGATCAGAAAAATGATCCCCAAAATGGGTAAGGGGTCGAAATTCTCATCTGTATCAGCACTATATACCATGAGGTTGAGGAGAGAGAAGGGAAGTACTGTATAAATGACACCTCCAAGCGTAAATAATGAATCTCTGACAAAATTTTCCTTTCTTGAAAACAGGGCAGTAGTAAATATCAGCATCGATCCAATGATCAAGGCAAATTTAAAAGCAAGCAGTTCATAGGAAAGAGAAGTAAAAAAACTTTCGTTAAAATGAAATGTATTTGAGAAATACAGTAGGATGGCGGCAGTGTATCCGGAAACTAAAATTGGTTTAGTCCCCATAATGGAAACTATTTTATAAAACTCATAAAGACCGATCATTGAGACAAAGAAAAAGAAAATACTGAAACTAAAATAGTTCCATAGAACACAGGAAAGCAGAACTGCTACAAAAACAACAGCGGTAATACTTCTTACGGCAAGGGTTTTCAGATTCAGGGCCATGATAGAATTCAAAAGTAGAACAATTCTTGCATATAATCCTTCAATAGAAGGTCAATCATCGAAAATTTTGATTTTCTACCTTACCGTAACAGAATTTTTCTTATTTTTAAGTGCAAGTTGTTCTATCGCCACGGGGTTAAACTCGTGGAGGAAAGTCCGGGCAACGCAGGGCAATCCGCCGTTTGATAAAAACGGGTATTCGGCACAATATGCAGGATAACAGAAAGTGCCGCAGAAACAAAGTAGCCTCTCTTCGGAGGGGTGATAGTGAAAATGTGAGGTAAGAGCTCACAGGCAATTGTGGTAACATAATTGTGTGGTAAACCTCGGATGTTGAAAGGCCAAATAGGCTGTAGCAATAAGGCGGCTCGTCTTTTCTCCGCAAGGAGAGCTATAGTGGGTAGGTCGCATAGATAAATGATAGATAGTTCATAAAGGGCAACCGATATGAACGAAACAGAACCCGGCTTACAAACTTGCAAGAGAAAAATAAAAAATGATTAAACGCCTCTACATTGCCATCTTTCTGGGATTGTTTCTTTTGGGAAAAGCTCAGTGTCCTCAGGTACTTAACTATTTGGGTGTACCATCTTCCAATCCTTATTGGCTGAGTTGTTCGGGAAGCAGTGTTTATGTTTTGAATTTTCAATCACCAAGCAGCTGGGGCACGTACACAATAAATTGGGGTGATTTTTCTCCGGATCATACTTCTGTTTTCTATACAGGCAATTCTATCATCAATCACACCTACACAACTGTTAATCCGGATACTTTTGTTGTGACCTTGAATGTGCCTTCTTTGTCCTGCACCATGACGGGCGTAGTCGTCATGGAAAAACCTGTTGTATCAGGAGTAAGCATTCCAATTGGTGGCACAACTGCGGCCTGTGCTCCTGCAGCCTTGCAGTTCAGCAATGCAAGTACGGATGTGAGCGAAACAACAAAATTCATATGGAATTACGGAGACGGTTCCCCTCCGGTGCAGTTGACTTACACCAACGCAGGAACAATTGTTACACACACCTATTTACTCAATACCGTCAATTGCCAAACAGCAGTTACACTCAGCGCCTGGAATTATTGCAGTTTAGGTTCAACAGCAATCGCCACATATTCTCCTATCAATATTTATCAAAGGGATAATGCAACATTGGTGCCGGATAAATTCGTTACTTGTTGGCCAAACAGTATTTTCACTTTTTCAAATACAACATCTCAGAGTTGTCTTGCGCAGGGAAATAATTTCCAACGAAGGCAATATTGGAATCTTGGAAATTATTGGGGAATGGGAGG
>DAORJH010000470.1:0-2193 GCA_035438925.1 Bacteroidia bacterium
CTTGCGAAAGGTCAAGAGCTGTCGCGTTAGGAAGTAGATTTCCATCGGCATCAAAATTCTTTTCTGTAAAAGGTATGAATTCAAAAAAGATCTTGTTGTCGGTCATCAGTTTCATGGCCTGATGTTTGTTCGGTCTTTCCTGATAAGCGATGAATCCTTCAGAAGCAAGATAAGTATCCAGATAATGAATTGGCTTTCCACACAACTGATCGATACTGGCCTTGTAAGGATGTATTGCCACACCTCCATGCACCAGAATGGCGAGATTAGGCCACACTTCGTGAATATTTTTAACCTTGTAATATTTTATAATGCGCTCAAACAAGATCTGTATCCATGCGGGAACACCACAAATGAATCCGATGTCCCAGTTTTTGGCATTCAAAACTATTTCCTGAATTTTTTCTTCCCAAGAGTCTAATGATGTAATGCCGGGTCCAGGCAAAGTAAAATTCTGAAACCATCTTGGCTGAGTACCTGTTGTTATTCCACTGAGATCTCCGCTAAAATAAGTTCCATTATAACTTAAATTGGTACTTCCTCCCACAAAAAGGATCTCGGTTTCATATTGTTCTTTAGATAGATTCAAATGTTTTGTGGAAAGGATCTGTTTGATGGTTCCCTTATGAATTGCTTTTAATAAATTTTTTGTAACCGGAATGTGCTTACTGGAAGATTCGGCTGTACCACTGCTTAAGGCGAAGTACTTGATTTTTCCCGGCCAGCAGATGTCTTTTTCTCCTTTTAGAGTACGATGCCACCAGGCATCAAAAATGCTTTGATAATCATGCAAAGGAACTGTATTCTGAAAGATCTTGATCGGATCCTGAAGAAGAATGAGCTCGTTGAATTCATATTTTTTTCCGAATTCAGTGAATTGCGCCTTCAGCATCAACTTACGCAATTCTCTTACCTGCTGTTTATAGGTGCTTCTTCTTACCGGAATTTTACCACTTACGGTAATAACTTGTTTTATGATTGACCCTAGGATCGGCATTTTAATAATTCTTTTTATTTCAGGTACCTGAAATCCTGATTATTTTTGATCTCCTTCAAGGAAGCGTAGATCATCTTTATTACATTTTCCACATCATTTTTATCTACACTTTCCACAGTAGTGTGCATGTACCGAAGCGGAAGAGAGATCAGGGCTGAGGCAACCCCTTCTGCAGAGAAGGCAAAAGCATCTGTGTCTGTTCCAGTAACTCGCGCGGCTGCCAATCGCTGAAAATCGATCTTGTTCTTCTTTGCAGCTCCAATGATCAGTTTCAGAAGATTGTTTTGAACAGCAGGTGCGTAACTGAGTACAGGACCCTTTCCGCAACTGATATCACCACTGCTGATCTTATTCATCATGGGGGTTTGCGTATCATGACAAACATCAGTAACAATAGCGACATTTGGTTTTATTGTACGGGAGATCATGGTTGCTCCGTTCAGTCCCACTTCTTCCTGCACGGCATTCACAATGTATAGACCAAACGGCAATTTGTCTTTTTTCTCTTTCAGCAATCGAGCCACTTCTGCTATCATAAATCCACCAATGCGATTATCAAGAGCGCGACCGGTATAATAACGATTGTTCAGTTCTATCAGTTCATCTTCATAAGTAACAACGCAACCAACATGCACGCCCAGTTCGGCAACTTCTTTATCTGATTTACATCCCAGATCCAGAAAAATATTCTTTAAAGTTGGTGTTTCTTCTCTGCCCGGTTCCCTTACATGAATGGCAGGCCAGCCGAATACAGCTTTTACAATTCCCTTTTCTGTGTGAATATTCACTCTTTTGGAAGGAGCGATCTGATGATCACTTCCTCCGTTGCGGCACAAATAGATGAACCCGTCTTTTGTTATGTAATGAACAAACCAACTGATCTCGTCGGCATGAGCCTCAATAACTACTTTATAAGGGGCTTTTGGATTGATGACGCCTACGGCAGTGCCGTATGTATCCACAAAGTGATCATCAATGTATGGTTTCAGATAGTCGAGCCAGATCTTTTGACCCGTACTTTCAAAACCGGTAGGAGAAGTGTTGTTGAGGTATTCGTAAAGAAATTTTACGGAGTCAGGATTGAGAATTGACTTTGTTTTTTTAACCTTTGATTTGGCCATAGAAGTAGTATAAATGTCAACTTTAAATTAACGTAAAAAAATCGGAAAATAAAAGAAAATTTACGAGCAAATTGT
>DAORJH010000471.1:0-2193 GCA_035438925.1 Bacteroidia bacterium
TTATCTTTCCTTCCAATATAAATAACAACAGTGCGATCACGTATGCAGGAACAACGATTAAAACAACTTTATTGAAAGAATCAACAGGAATTCTTCTGCCCAACCATTTCAAAGGGGCCCATAATCTGTACATCAATCCGTCAAGATTCCATTCCTTAAGACTCACTATAAAAAAAGTGAATTGCAATCTTTTGGCAACATAATCTTCTATTGTTTTCTTTCTCGGCACAAAGTTGTAGAACTGATCCTGGATGAGATAGCTGACAACTGAAGGAGATACAAGAAGCTGGTACGTACGTAAAAACGCATTTCCTGCAAAATGAAACAAGGCAATATTATGCCATCCTGCTGCAACTTCTATAAAGATCAAGCCAATTTGTGAAATGGAAGAATAAGCAACCAGACTTTTAATGGAAGATTGCACGCGCGCTATTCCGGAGGATATAAGAAAAGTTACGAATCCAATTGCAGCGATCACAATTCTAACAGAAAACTGGTTTTCCCAAAATGGAAAAGTTCGAAGCAGAATAAAAACACCAATGTGTACTGAAAGAGATCCATAAAATATAGCGCTGGAAGGTGTAGGTCCTTCCATTGCCCTTGGAAGCCAGGCAGAGAAAGGCAATTGTGCAGATTTAGCTAAGGCCGTTACCAGGATCAGGAGCGCAATAATCGCTCCTGTCAGGCTGTGATTAACCAAATGCTCATGAACCAGTTCTCGATTGTTGATCTCCAGAAAGGTTACATTTTCATGCCACAAATTATGATTCATCCACATTACCAAAATAAATCCAATATCACCTAAGCGGTAAATTGAGAATACTTTCAATGCGTTCTTAGCAGGAAGATAACGATCACGGTAGAATGCAATGAGCAAATAAGAAGAGATACCAAGAATTTCCCAACCCAGGAAAAGTGTTTCGAAATTTCCGGAAAGAATCACGAGATTGTATCCGAGATAGAAGAACAGGATCGTATTAAAGAACCTTTTATAACCACTCTCCCGGTGAAGATAATATCTGCTGTAAATAGTGACAAGGAAGGTCAACAAAGCTCCTACAAACAGATAAACTGCCGTGATTTTATCGAAATAAAGATCGAAGTAAAATTCAAATCCACCGGATATAAACAATGGGAAATCTTTGATACTGATCGTTTCATGCCCATTTAACAACCAGTAAACAAAAAAAGCCATAAAAGAAACAAGCTGCAATGCCGGCGTGAAAAAAGCTATCCTTGAAAGCAAAGCTTCTCTTTTGCCATGGACAAAAATACTGATGAAAAAACCAAGCATTGGGAATAAGATGAATAAATGAATGAGCGCTGCCATGCTATTTAATGATATAAACGTTTAAATTTTCTTTATCTGATTCAATGATATTCTTTATATCCGCTATATGTTCTACAGAGCGTTGAAGCGTCTCATACTTTTCGAATTTACCATCCACATAACGATAGAATATTTCGGTCTCAGGGTCTATCACGATCAAACCGATCCATTCATTGAGAAACCAGCTATTCGTTTCTGGCGATCGTTGCAATACAGAAAGGACAACATCCGCAAAATGTTCAATTATCATGAGCAATCTCACCGGCTCATGCACTTCTATCATCTGAGAAGGAAGCCCTGGTCGCAGATCTCCTTCAATACCATTCGCCACTCCAATCAATCCCATTACGTTATGTGGAAGCTTTGTCCCAGCGCCGAGTTTATAATTATCAACTCTAGAAAAATAATATTCCAGATTGATTCCGCCACAAACAGGTGCAGCCGCTTTGAGTATATTTAATAGATAATCTCCGTTCCTGTCAACTTTATAATTGTATGAATTAAAAAAAGCTCTTCTGTCAAGAAAAACATCCCTTGTTAAGGCACGGGGGGCAATTATACATAACGAATTCGTTGCATGATTGAGTTCGGGCCTTGGTTCAAACAGAGATACGGATCTTTTCCTGATCTGATCATGGATCGTCTCCGGATCCTGTTTTGTTTCTATAGAATCAAATCTTCTAGAACGTTCTTTTGAATTAAGATCAAGCGCCTGATTGAAAGTATTCTTATTCCTCAAATGAAATGAACGATTCGCATCATTCAGAAGTACCTCATCAAAAAAGATCATCTCATCACGCGTCGTGTCATGTAAACCTCCAAGAAACTGTGTTGTGGCTGGAATCTGAATTCCCCGTTCACTA
>DAORJH010000472.1:0-2182 GCA_035438925.1 Bacteroidia bacterium
CTAAGGGAGGCAAGACACATGACGCGTTAAACCCGAAATAATAAATAAGTAACCCGAAATAAATAACTACTCAAACCAAAACCCATTGGCATTCGTTCCGGCTTTGAAGAAACTCTTTTCATTTCCATTCATGTCGAAAATGTACACGTTGGAGCGTTGAATAAAATCCAATGCATCACTGGCATAGATGCGATAAGTATCGCCTTGAACGCCTAACCCGTAATAATTTCGATTGCCTTGCGCTACAATAGGCTGTGAAGGTAAACTTGAACTGTTGATGCCCATCTTAAATATTCCTTTGTTCAGAAAAAACAAAGTGTCCTTTCCTTTATTGAGACAAAGAGCAGAGGGACTATCTCCTGTACTGAAATCAAAATACTGATCGACTTGAAGGGTTTGTGGATTGATGCGACTCAATCTTGCTAAAACAGAAGCAGTGGCATTTCCTGCACTCAAAACCCAGATCTTATCATTGGCATCTCTTACCAGAGAAGAGGCATTGGGTCCGACCGAAATACTGTCTGTTTTTTTATTCGTTGTGACATCGATCACAAAACAAAGATCTCTTTTTACATTGCAGACAAAGACCTTGTTGTACACTTGCGCCATTTGTTCTGTCCAGCCATAACAAGGAATATTTCCACTGATACTTTTCGTACTCAGATTCACGACCTGAATGGAATTGCTGTACAGATCGCTTACATAAGCTTTGGAATTTCCAACGGGAAGAAAATAACGGGGAGAAGTGAAGCCACTGATACTTGCTTTCATTTTCATTTCCCTGTCGCAGACCACTACCTTATTGGAATTGTTCACCACCAGATAATAATCGGAATTGTAATAATACATGCTCTGAGCCACATCTCCTATTCCTGTTCCATTCTGCGTTTTGTAAAAGTCTTCCACGACTGAATTTGTTCCCGGATCATATAGACTCACAGAAGCATTTCCACTCATGAAATTTCCTTCATTCACCACATAGACTTTTGCCTTGTTGCTGAAGGAAACAAGTTCTTCTTTTACCGGCTCCGGCTTGTCCTTTACACAGGAAGCAAGCAGGAACAGGCAAAAGGGAAACAGGAATAGGAATTGGCTTTTCATTTTTAATTCTTTATGATCTTCTTGGTAATCTTGTTGTTTCCTTCAGAAATTTCGAAAAAGTAGATTCCCGGACTTAGATCCGAAAGATCGAATTCCCTTTCTGCATTGTTCCATTCCGCGATCTTTTTGCCATAGATATCGGAGAGCATCACCTGCATCTTTTTATTATCCAATCCTTCCATTTTTAATTGAATGCTATTCTCGAATGGATTCGGATAGAGCATCAGCTCCTGGAAAGCACTGTTCTCTTGCAATCCCACGATCTGTGAAGTACTGAAATTGTCTATGGCAAAGAAAGCCGGGGTATTCATGAATCCACCACTGTTATCGCTGGAGTACATGAAGAATTTAATGCTGTCCACCTGACCTAAATTAGATGTGTTCACGTATTGCCAGCTTCCTACAAGATAATCCTGTGCATTGTTGGTAAAGGTAAAGTTGGCAAGATAGAAAACGGAACTATCGGTCTTCAAAGTCCCGTTCAAATAACCTTTTACCGTTACTTTCAAATAGTCGGGATCATTACCTGAAACACCTCCGAATTTTTTCGCGAACATATCTCCGTTCTTCATGGATTTATAAGCATAAGTGGTATTGGTCATGTAAAAACCATCTACTGAATTGGAAGGAGCTTTTAATTTGATGATGCCTTTGTCTTGTCCCACTACATAAGTAGCAGAAGAATTGTAACCGTATTTAGCTTTCACTCCATATAGATTTCCTGAACCTGCAGTACTCGAATCGTATTTATTGGTATAAGCAAAGCCACCGGCCCAATAACTGAATTGAGTGTCGTACTTGTGCGTAAAAATAGCATTTGTTGTACTGAAGGAGATACTGGCCGTACTGCTGTAAGCGGAATTAGCCGGTAGTCCGAATGATTCGAAGTCTGCAAGAACAGATTGTGATCTTGAACTGAAGGCCATGAAGCCAAGGGCGATGAGGGTGTGGATTTTTTTCATTTTATTTATTTTTATTTCGGGTTAGTTATTTCGGGTTACTTTTTATTTCGGGTTAATTATTTAGTATTTCGGGTTTGTGTCATTTGTGTCTTGCTTCTTGATTCTTGTTTGGTGTTTGA
>DAORJH010000473.1:0-2163 GCA_035438925.1 Bacteroidia bacterium
CCTGCAAACGACCGAATCGTACCTCGTAACGAAGTCCACTCTGTGTATTGAAATAATATACTCCCGCGCTGGGAATATTCGGGAATTCAATCGGTAGAATATTTTTGTAAGGTGTCAAATCAGATCAAACGCGTGCTTCAACTTTTTTTTTAAATCCTTCGGCAACCACAAGTTCTTTTCCACCTCCACTGTAATCATAGAATCCTTTTCCGGATTTAACACCTAGATGTCCGGCCATTACCATATTCACCAGCAATGGACAAGGTGCATATTTCGGATTTCCGTATCCATCCTGTAATACACGAAGAATATTCAGACAAACGTCTAATCCGATAAAATCAGCCAATTGCAATGGTCCCATTGGATGAGCCATTCCTAATTTCATTACTGTGTCTATTTCCTCTACACCTGCTTCACCTTCAAACAAAGTAATGATCGCTTCGTTGATCATTGGCATAAGGATCTTATTGGCAACGAACCCAGGATAGTCATTCACTTCCACCGGAATCTTATTCAGTTTTCTTGACGTATCCATGATCAGATCACATACAGCATCCGATGTATTGTATCCACGGATCACTTCAATCAGTTTCATCACTGGAACCGGATTCATGAAATGCATTCCAATGACCTTGTCAGTTCTTTTTGTAACAGAAGCTATCTTTGTGATCGAAATAGATGAAGTGTTACTGGCAAGAATAGCAGAAGGCTGACAGATCTCATCCAATTGCTTGAACAATTTCAATTTCACATCCACATTCTCACTCGCTGCTTCAACCACCAGATCCGCACCTGGTGCTGCTTTAGTCAAATCAGTGAATGTTGAGATGTTGGCCAAAGTACTTTCCTTCAATTCTGCAGAAATACTTCCTTTCTGAACTTGCCTGTCTAAATTCTTTGTGATTGTAGCGATTGCCTTTTGCAGAGCACTTTCGCTGATATCAACCAAACTAACTCTATATCCGAATTGAGCAAAAGTATGAGCAATTCCATTACCCATTGTTCCGCTACCTATTACTGTAATGTTTTTCATGATAATCGTTTTTCCTTCTTTGACAATGATCCGTTTTTACACCGGTTTGAGAGATTAAAGCTATAAGAGAATTTTGGGTTAAACAAAAGAATGTTTGAACAAAAAAAGCCCTAAATCATTTAGGGCTTTTCTCATTAATTGCTTATACTGATCTTCTTCTCCAGCTCCTCAATGTAAGCCTTGAATCTCTTATCCGTATCCATAAGGTTATTGACTGTTCTGCAAGCGTGTAATACAGTGGCGTGATCTTTACCTCCACAATGCATTCCAATCGTTGCCAGACTTGACTTGGTCATGTTCTTTGCGAAATACATTGCGATCTGTCTTGCCTGAACCACTTCACGCTTACGCGTTTTTGATTTCATGGTATCGATAGCAAGATCGAAATAATCGCAAACTACTTTTTGAATATAATCGATCGACACTTCGCGGGCAGTACTCTTCACGAACTTGTCGATCATTGCCTTTGCTAGCTCAAGGGTAATGATCTTTTTATTTAAACTTGACTGAGCAAGTAAGGAGATCAAAGCTCCCTCTAACTCACGCACATTGGATGTGATACTGTAAGCAAGGTATTCTACTACTTCCTTAGGCAATTGAATTCCTTCGTTGTAAACCTTTTTCTCTAAGATACCGATCCTGGTCTCTAATCCCGGAGCCTGAAGATCTGCACTTAATCCCCATTTAAAACGGGAAAGTAAACGTTGTTCTATTCCCTGAATATCAACCGGAGCCCTGTCAGCTGTTAAGATGATCTGTTTACCTAATTGATGGAGGTGATTGAATATATGGAAGAATACATCCTGCGTCTTTTCTTTCCCTGCAAAATACTGTACATCATCAATGATCAATACATCGATCATCTGATAAAAATGTACAAAATCATTCTGATTGTTATTCTTAATGGATTCAATGAACTGCGTGATGAATTTTTCCGACTGAACATAAAGTACGGTTTTGTTCGGGTAATTCTTCTTCACTTCAATTCCGATAGCCTAAGCCAAATGTGTTTTTCCTAAACCTACACCTCCGTAAAGAAGCAATGGGTTAAAGGCATTTCCTCCAGGTTTCTGCGCAACTGCGAATCCAGCACTGCGAGCTAAACGGTTACAGTCTCCTTCTACAAAATT
>DAORJH010000474.1:0-2158 GCA_035438925.1 Bacteroidia bacterium
ACACGAACATTTCAATGCCGCTCACAAACTCTACAATCCGGCATGGAATGAACAAAAAAATATTGAAGTATTCGGCAAATGTGCTAATTCCAATTGGCATGGACATAACTATGAATTGATCGTTACCATCAAAGGAGAGATCGATCTGAACACCGGCTTTTTAATGGATGCAAAATTATTAAGCAAGATCCTCAATGAAGAAGTATGTGAGAAGATCGATCATAAGAACTTGAATCTGGATGTAGATTTCATGAAGAATATTTTGCCAAGTACAGAAAATCTCGCGATTGGGATCTGGAATCAAATTGTGCCCCATTTACCTACAAACGTTAAATTACATTGTGTGAAGCTCTATGAAACACGCAATATTTGCGTTGAATACTTCGGTTAACATTATTTTCCTGTCTCCTTTTTCATTAATTCCCTATATTTGTTTTAACAGAAATGGTCAATGATCAGCACACTTCTGATATCTGACCAAAACTATAATCAACATCATAGCCTGATCACCTGCTATTTTGACGAAAAGAAATGAGCACAAGAGTTGCCATATACAGAAAGGAATTCTTTAATTCCGCCCATCGCCTGCACAATCCCGCATTGAGTGATGAACAGAATGCTTTGTTATTCGGGAAATGCAATTATGCGAACTATCATGGACATAATTATGAATTGATCGTGAAGATCACAGGAGATATTGACCCTAAAACAGGCTACGTGATCGATACCAAAATTCTGAGCGATCTGATCAAAGAAAATATTTTAGAACGTTTTGATCACCGAAACTTGAATTTGGATACAGTTGAATTCAAGGACCTGAACCCAACAGTGGAAAATATTGCTGTTGTTATCTACAACATCCTTAGACCTAAATTAAATACGAGCCTCGATCTTAAAATCACCTTATATGAAACAGAAAGAAATTTTGCTGAGTTCCCTGCTTAAAGACAAAAGCATTAGCCTGAGTCAGCAGAACGCGGATGAGATTGGAAATGATCATCTCTTTACAGGAGCCGAAACGCCCATGAAAAAAGATGCTTTTGTTTTAAGTGAAGAAGAAAAGATCAAAAAGATCGCAGCTAATTTCACTGAGATCATGGATACACTCGGTCTTGACCTGAATGATGACAGCTTAAAAGGAACTCCCTTGCGCGTTGCAAAGATGTATGTGAAAGAGATCTTCTCCGGACTCGACCCAAAACAAAAACCTGACGCGGCCTTATTTGAGAATAATTACAAATACGATCAAATGCTGGTGGAAAAAGACATAAGCTTTTATAGCAATTGCGAGCATCATTTTGTTCCCATTTTCGGTAAAGCACATGTGGCCTATATCTCCAGTGGAAAAGTAATTGGCCTTTCAAAACTGAATCGCATAGTTCAGTATTTTGCAAAACGCCCACAAGTACAAGAAAGACTAACCGTACAAATAGCACAGGAATTACAAAAGGCATTAAATACAAAGGATGTGGCAGTGATCATTGATGCCCGTCACCTTTGCGTTTCATCACGCGGTGTACAAGATCAAAATTCAGCAACTGTCACTTCTTTTTACGATGGTAAATTCAAAGAAGAAGTCACTAAAAAAGAATTGTTCAGCTACTTGGGAATGAAGACGGAGTATTAATTCTACTCCTCTTCCTTCTTCTCTTCCTTCTCCTGACTGTACATTTTCACTTTACGTAAAAAGTCATCTTTCTTCTTTACGTTGCCAATATCAAAACGGTAAGAAGGACCTTTAGCAACTTCCATTTTTTTGTTCTTGCCTTTCAGCTCTTTTACAGAATTATTAAACTGTTCATTGCTGCTGTAGGCAAGCATGGTTCCGTTGAAATAATTGAAATAATACCAGGTGTTACCATCGGCCTCCAGATAAATATCCAATATATCCTTGCCTCTCTTTTTCGTGATCATCACACTTCCGTTCATGAAGCGGAAGATCTCCGACTTCAATATATTGCCTACGCCTATCATTCCATCAGAAATATAAGCTTTTGCCTGTTTATTATAGGTCATGTTCACCTGATTCAACACCCGGGTTTTTTCCAACTCATCCGGGAATTTCTTGAAATTACCATATAAGTTCAATTCCGATAATGCCCTATCGCCTCTTTCCTTACCTAAGATCTCGATGATACCATGGTTGAATAGATCTCCT
>DAORJH010000475.1:0-2150 GCA_035438925.1 Bacteroidia bacterium
ATAAAGAAGCAAGATCATCAATGTGTATCCAAGGGAAATACTGCTTGCCAGTTCCAAGTGCAGCACCAAAACCGGAATTTACGATGTTTCTGAGTTTGGGATAGGCCCCACCTTGTTTTGAAAGCACGACTCCTATTCGTACAATGCTTAGGGGAATGTCACTTTTTGAATAGGGAACGTAACTTTCTTCCCAACGTTTGCACGTTTCTGCTAGAAAATCATCTCCCGGACCATCACTTTCATCATACATTTTTTCCAAGGAGTTTGAACCATAATAACCAATGGCACTTGCGCCGATCACCTGTTTAATTTGAATGCTATTTTGAACGATCACTTCATGAAGAAATTCAATCGGTTCAATTCTAGAGCTAAGTATCGTTCTTTTGTATTCTTTCGTCCATCTCTTATCTGCAATGGAAGCGCCTGCCAAATGAATGATCACATCTACCTTTTCCAATGCTTTCAGATCGATCTTTTTCTGTTGTGGATCCCATGCAAACATCTTGATTCCTTTGTAACTCCCTGCTTTTCTACCAAGCCAGACAACTTCATGCCCCTTTTCCAGGAGAACTTCAGAAATAGCCTTTCCAAGCATACCACTTCCACCACTTATTAATATCTTTGACATATTACAAATTTACTCAAGGATGGTATTCGATAAGCATATTTTTATTTGTACAAATGAAAGAAAAGGTGAAGAAAGACAAAGTTGCGGGGAGGCGCATGGAATGCAACTTGTTGCTGAATTCAAAAAACAGATCAAAGATCTGAAGTCAGATATTAAGATCAGGGCCAATCGTTCGGGTTGCCTGGGTATTTGTGATTTTGGTCCAACTGTTGTAATTTACCCTGAAGGTATTTTTTATGTTGGTGTTCAGGTTGAAGATGTGAGTGAAATTGTACAATCACATTTAGTGAACAATCAGCCCGTTGAGCGTTTAGTTCTCAAAAAGAAATGATCGATCTTGCCGAAATAAAGGATCTTTCACTGAATGGCTTCAGTCAGGAAATGATACTCGCAAAGTTCAAAGAGCAGCTTGTTAAGGATTTCAGTATGTGCAGAATTGACTTAGAGTTTCCGGAATCCGACGAACTAAAAGCTTCTGATTATCTTAATTCAATAAAAAATGGGCTCAAACACCTTGATAATTCTACTTTCATGGAATTGCTTTACAGAATTGATCTACCTGAAGCACGTTTAAGCAAAGAGATCAGAGAAAATATAGAGCAGGAAAGAGATGAGATCGTAGCGATATTGATATTCAAACGAATTTTACAGAAAGTGGTATTAAAGTTGAGTTATTCTACAAAATAAGATGGCAATCAGAAAAGGAAATAAACAAGATCTGCCCCGTGTGCTTGAACTGATAAAAGAGCTTGCTCTCTACGAAAAAGCGCCTCAAGAAGTAGTTGTGAGCGTTGATGAAATGGTAAAATGGGGACCGGATGGTGAAGGAATCTATGATTTTTTTGTGCTTGAAAATGAGAAAGGAATTGTTGGCATTTCGGTCTATTATTTCAAGTATTCAACATGGCAGGGTAAATGTTTGTTTCTGGAAGACATCATCGTTACCGAATCAGAAAGAGGAAAGGGCTATGGTAAGATCTTGTTTGATGCAACAGCGAAGCTCGCAAAAGAACTAAAAGTAAGAAGGATGGAGTGGCAGGTGTTGGACTGGAATGAACCGGCAATTGCTTTTTACAAAAAATACAAGGCTGTGATGGATGGTGAATGGATCAATTGCAAGCTAACATTTGATCAGCTTCAGAATTTCTAATGAACAAGGTCCTTTCGAGTGAAAACCCGAACAGGGTATAAGGCCGCGAAGAATCCAATGAGCATGATCAAGCTGAAGATCCAGATGAAATCCTTGAATTGGATCTCGATCGGATAATAGGGGATAACGAATTCATCGCCGAATTTCACCAAATGAAATTCAATTTGAAGCCAACAAACAAAAAGTCCGAGTAATAAACCGATCGCAGTACCAATTCCGGTGATCAAAAATCCTTCACGCATGAAGATGTTTCGTATCAAAGGCAGACCTGCACCAAGGCTATAAAGTGTTTTGATATCCTTTCTTTTTTCAAAGATGAGCATGGTGAGTGCGCCAATGATGTTGAAGGTTGCAATGATCATGATGAAAGCG
>DAORJH010000476.1:0-2145 GCA_035438925.1 Bacteroidia bacterium
TGTTGTTGTATTTGTAGGCGCTGATCCATAAGGGCAGTAAAATGTGTTTGAACTTGATATCATTATAATTGGTATTGATAGAGTGGATCTGTTGTACATCTCCTCCAATATCGCTGCGCACACTTCCCTCAATGATGGGTTGCATGCGTTGTTTCGCTTCTTCAAATCCGGGTTTCAATTCGGTTTGATAACTTTCTGTTACAAATCCGGCAAGGAATTTATCGTTATAAGTGATCAATTCATTCAGGTCCCAGGGCTCTAATTCCTGTACCAGTTTAGAAGGAAGAGAATGAGAAGCACAAACCAAAACATCATCAAAATTATTGCTCACATGTCCACTTGCAGGATACCAGGCTGTTCTTTGTACGCTTCTGGTCTGCGTTTTTCCCTGGCTATCACGATAAGTTTCGGTCACGTAGTAATGTTCCCCTCTTAAACCACTGTAATCGCTTTCTGTGGCGCTATCGTAGGTCCAGTAAGGCATATACACACCTTTCAGTTTTTCTGCGCTGTGTCGTGCGTAATCCTTCAATTTGTTTGGTGCAAACCATAATCCTCCCACCCAATTGATGAATCCGTCTTTTGCCGTGTTCCTTTCTATTTTGAATGGAAGCAAATATTTTGGTTGAATGATACTGCAGGTACTTGCATCTTTTATAACAAGGGGTGTATCGCAATAAGGACAATTACTGGAAGTGACATTTGGAGGCAGTGTAGTAGAGGAACCACAGCTGATGCATTTTACTGTACTGATGTTTTGTTTATCACTGCTTTCGGCTTTTTCACTGATAAAACTCTCGTAATCATTTTCGATGATCTCTGCCTTTTCAACTTCAATGATATTTTCCGCATTGCAATATTCGCATTTAAGGGAATGTGCTCCGGGTGCAAATTTCAAATTAGCGCCGCAGTCTTTGCATTTAATGGTATCGGCGGTGCCGGCAGTTGCTTCGTGTGTATCGTTGCTCATGATGTTGAATCGAAGAACTAAAATAAGGAATTAAAAGAATAATTCTAAGAAAGAAAGTAAAGTGTTTTGTGGTTTTTATTCTTTCAGACTACGGATGCGAAAGCCAGCACATTCTTATCGATGCTGATCGCTTTGGCCGAATAGAATATCACAGAATGACCGTTTTTTGTTTCTGCCAGCACTTCATAGCATTTTCCGTTGTAGGTGCAATTGCTAATGGTCAATTGCAGTTTTAAAGCTTCTTTACTTGAATTCAAACTGATCTTATCGGGTCTGAAAATGCTCTTTGCCTTTAGTTTGTTTTTGCTTTCTTTCTCAAAGTCTTCTTTTCTGATGACATTGTATTCACCCAATAATCCTGCCAGCTTAATATTCTTTGGTTGATAATAGACTTTCCACTTCTCTCCGATCTCCACGATCTTTCCAGCATCCACGATCGCGATCCTGTCTGCATACTTCAATGCCTCATCCGTTTGATGTGTAATGAGAATAACAGAAGTCCCATTCTTCTTGACTTCTTTGTTGATGAAAGAATAAAGTTTATCACTGAGCAAACGATCCAAATTACTGAATGGTTCATCCAATAACAACAGATCCGGTATGATGGCCAGGGCTCTTGCTATTGCCACTCTTTGTTTTTGCCCGCTTGAAAGATTTCTTGCTTTGGTGTTACGAAGTGAAGTGAGTTCAAGTAATTTTAAGAGTTGATTTGCTCTTTTAAGTTTAGCCTCGTCAGTTTGACCGATGAGTTTATCTGTAATGTTCTCCTGTATTGTATGGTTATCGAGTACATAGAATTCCTGACTCACCAGACTCATGTGTTTATTGCCGGGGATCAGATTGTAAGCCGGTCCGGTAACCAATTCCTCATTCATGTAGATCTCTCCTCCCTGCAGATCTTCAAGTCCGTAAATACATTTGATGAGCGTTGTTTTTCCACTCCCACTTTTTCCAACAATGCCAAGTACTTCACCTTTCTTTAGCGAAAGAGAAACATTTCTGACACCTTTAAAATAATTTTGATTACCGTAATTGAAAGATATGTTGTTGACCTGTAAAATAACTTATCGCAGTAAGGTGAATTGCGTTTTCATTTTAAAGGTCTTGCCATCGAAACCTGTAGCTTCCAGAATGCAGAAGTAAACGCCGCTTTGACATGGCTCACCACTGCTTGT
>DAORJH010000477.1:0-2117 GCA_035438925.1 Bacteroidia bacterium
GAGAATAGTAAAATGCTTTGCTGGCATCACGTTTTTCCAGAGATGAATCACAATGAATTAGTCGGGTGGACAGTACGAAATGAAGATCTCGCAGTCATCACCTTCCATACTTCTTTTGACTATAAAAGAACGGTGAAACGTTACGAAGTTTGCAAACCAATTTTTGAAAAATACGCTTCATCTGTCATTGATCTGCAAGCGAAAGGAAATTCAAAGCTGGAACAATTTCTTTATCTCATCAATATTGGTGACTGGATCAGCTGTTATATTGCTGACATCAGAGGCATTGATCCTGTTGAGGTGAAGGTGATCGATCATTTGAAAGCAGAACTTTCAAAATTCTAAATTTCTCTTATTGCATTTTTCACGGAATGAAAAACAAGGATATCATCTTTCGTGACCTGGGTTCAATGGATTACAAACTTTGCTGGGATCTTCAGGAAAAACTTTTCAATGAAACGGTGGCATTAAAAACATCGAATCGAGAAGTTTCGGAACAAGATAAAAAGATCACACCAAATCATCTGCTCTTTGTTGAGCATCCACACGTCTATACGCTTGGAAAAAGCGGGGATGAAAATAATTTGTTGGTTGGGGAGAAAGAATTAATAGAACAAGATGCGGTATACTATAAGATCAATAGAGGTGGAGATATTACTTATCACGGACCGGGTCAGCTAGTGGCCTACCCTATTCTAGATTTAGATAATTTTTTCACCGACATACATAAATACTTACGTTTGCTCGAAGAAGCCATCATTCTCACTTTAAAAGAATATGGGATTGAAAGTGGGAGAAGCAAGGGGGAGACTGGTGTGTGGCTGGATGCTGAAGTTCCGGGTAAGGCAAGAAAGATCTGCGCTATGGGAGTAAGATGCAGCAGATGGGTAACCATGCATGGCCTTGCATTTAATGTGAATTGTGATCTGAATTATTTCAACAATATCATTCCTTGTGGGATCACTGATAAAAAAGTTACAAGCCTTAAGGCAGAATTAGGGAGAGAAATAGACCTGAATGAAATAAAAGAGAAGCTGAAAAAGAATTTCTCTCACTTATTTGAAGCGAAATTAATTCAATAAGGACTTTGCTTCCTGATCAATTTAGAAAATAAAGAAGGGAAAAATCTTCTGATCTTAATGATGAGTAATTCTTTCCCGCCAACATAAAGCTCTTCCTCTTCATTCAACATCGCCTTAATGATCTTTGTTGCACAAACTTCGGCAGACATAGCTTCTTCATGACTTGGATCCATCTTCGCATGTTTTTCGCCTTTGCCGGTTATAGCATTTAACGAAACAGATGTATTTATCTTTCCGGGACAAACCATCAGTACTCGTATTCCGTTTGTTTCATTCTCGAGTCGAAGTGATTCAAAATATCCATGAAGCGCATGTTTCGCTGCGCTGTAACTAGAACGAAGAAAAAATCCAAATTTACCTGCAATGCTACTAATGACCGTAATATGACCGGATCTTTGTCGGATCATATAAGGAAGAACAGCTTTTGCAATATTCACTTGCGCAAAATAATTTATTTCCATGATCTCACGCTCAATATCTTCTTTTGTATCCAGAACACTGCTGCGTTGACTCATCCCACCATTATTAATGAGATAATCGATCCTGCCAAATTTATTAATGACCTGAGCTGTTAAAGCACTTGCGCCCGAAGTATTCTTAAGATCGAGAGGAAGTATCATCAGATCCAATTCGGGTAATTTCGTGAGAGAACCCACACGTTTCAATTCCTCTTCTCGTCGCGCCGATAATATCAATCTTGCTCCTCTTTTCGCCAAATCCAAAGCAAGTGCTTCTCCGATCCCGGAAGAAGCGCCCGTGATCCAAATTACCTTATCTTTTAGACTACTCATTTTTTCTCCAGCAAAGCTAACACTTGTTTAGGATCAATCCTTGAGATACAATCACAGTTTTCACCTTTTCTGCATTTCTCACAGTTCGCATCAAACACCAGATAAGAAGCGTTTATTCCAATGGGTTTCCATCTTCCCGGATGGATAGGGCGACGAGAAGGAAAAAGTCCAACCGTTCTTTTTCCCAATGCGGATGCCAGATGCAAGGGACCTGTACCGGATGCAACCAATCCATCACAGAGAG
>DAORJH010000478.1:0-2108 GCA_035438925.1 Bacteroidia bacterium
ACTGTAGGTGGAACATTTGATGCGGAAGATTGTTATGGTGCCTGGAATTTATACAAAGCAATTGAGAAACAAAGTCCACAAACAGATAATAAATTAGTGATGGGTCCCTGGCCACATGGAGGCTGGCACGGAGGGTTAGGGACAAATTTAGGAAGCGTTCGCTTCGGAGCAAAAACATCACTTTACTATCAGGATAATATTGAAATTCCATTCTTTGAATATCATTTGAGAGGAATTGGAATCGGCAATACTTTACCTGAGGCAAGTATTTTTTATTCGGGAGAAAATAACTGGAGAAACAGTGATCAGTGGCCACCGAAAGAGACTGAAATGAAGGCAATTTATCTGAGTGCCGGAGAAAAATTAAGTTTCTCTAAACCAACAGAAACAAAATCATTTTCAAGTTACAGAAGCGATCCTAAGAAACCTGTTCCTTATACAGAAGATGTTCACCTCAGAAGAACAAGAGAATATATGATCGACGATCAGCGTTTTGCGTCAAGAAGAACAGATGTGCTGGTTTTTGAGACAGAAGTTTTAACCTCAGATCTGACCTTAGCCGGACCTGTGATCGCGGATCTGAAAGTAAGTTTGAGTACCAGCGATGCAGACTTTGTCGTAAAGATCATTGATGTTTTTCCAAATGATTTTTCTTACGATAAAAATTACTGCTGTACAGATGTGCCAACAGAAGCAGAAATGGCGGGTTATCAGATGCTGGTAAGAGGAGAGATCATGCGTGGACGATACAGAAACAGTTTTGAAAAACCGGAAGCTTTCACTCCCGGAAAAACAGAAACTGTGAAATTTGAATTGCCGGATGTTGCGCATACTTTTTTAAAGGGTCATAAATTGATGGTGCAAATTCAAAGCTCATGGTTTCCGCTGTTTGACAGAAACCCGCAGCAATTCGTGAATATTTACAAATGTGATGACAAAGATTTCATTCCATGTGACATAAAAATATTCCATCAGGAAGAAGCAGCTTCAAGCATCCTACTACCAATATTGAAAAAATAGGTCAATGCAAACGCTGATCGTTTATATCATCTTAGGTGCTGCTGTCAGTTTTCTGATTTGGAAACTCGCACGACCTGCAGCAAAGAAAGACTGTGACAAAGATTGTAATTGCAAATAAGAAATGAAGATTCTTTCACCACAAAATATTGCCATTGCCGACCATTATACCATTGAACATGAACCGATTCCTTCTGTTGAATTGATGGAAAGAGCTGCTATGGCCTGTGTTCGAAGGTTGACAAAAATTCTTGATAGCGAAACAAAAGTTTATGTAGCATGTGGACAAGGAAACAATGGAGGAGATGGACTTGCTATCGCCAGATTGCTTCAGGAAAGAGGCTATGATGTAACTGCACTTGTTATATTAGCAAAAGAAGGATTCAGTCCGGATGCCCTTCACAATTACCAATTACTCAAAGAAAAATTTCCGTCACGTGTCATCGATATAAAAACAATTGAAGTTTTAAAAGAAATGCAGTTTGCTCAACCATCTGTATTGATCGATGCCTTGTTAGGAACCGGAGTGAAAGGAGAAGTTGAAGGTTTTCTGGGTGAAAGTATTTCTATTTTCAACTTCATGTTTAAAAATATAATCAGTATTGATGTACCAAGTGGATTGATACCAAATGAACATTGCAGTGAGAACAAGAACATCATCCACTCAACACACACCATTACACTTCAATTGCCGAAACTTGCATTTTTACTTCAAGAGAATGAAAGATTCGTTCCGAAATTTGAGATCGTTGATATTGGACTGAAGAAAGAGGGAATTGACAAGCTATTAACACAGGAACATTACATCACAAAAGAACTGATCATTCAACTTCTACAGAAAAGAAAGAAGCACGATCATAAAGGAACCTTTGGTCATGCCCTCTTACTTGCAGGAAGCAGTGATAAACCGGGAGCAGCATTGATCAGTGCTGAGGCTTGTTTGAGAAGTGGTGCAGGATTGCTTACCGTTCATTCCGTTCAAAATGTTTTAAATGCAATGAGCGTAAGATTACCGGAAGCCATGCAAACGGCTGATGATGGAGTCAAATGTATTTCCTCACTGGAGAAAACAGATCAATTCGACGCAATTG
>DAORJH010000479.1:0-2102 GCA_035438925.1 Bacteroidia bacterium
TAATTTAAATTGATGATGTGTTTACGACTGGCGCGGAAAAAATCTTTTTCGCTTAGCCTAACATCCAGACTATTCAGACTGCGTAAGATCAATGGCTTGTTATTTTCAAAATAAACGCGAACATAATTTCCCTCCGATTCAAACAAGCGAATATCGTTCATGCGCACAAACCAGGATTTATCTCCATCCTTTATAAAAACCATATCCGATGCACTTAAAGGCGAGTTATTATCCACCTTGGTAATTGTATCTTTAATGGCCAGTTTCTTTATTGTTTCAGCAAGTCGCTGTGGAAGAACGGGCTTGAGAAGATAATCAAATGCATTCAGTTCAAAAGCCTTCAAAGCATGTTCATCATAAGCAGTAACGAATACTACATCAATGGCGCCTGAGATCTCTTCTACTAACTCAAGTCCGGTTTTGCCGGGCATCTGAATATCGCAAAAGATCACATCCGGTTTCAGTTCATTGATCTTGGCAATTGCTTCCACTGCATCAGCAGCTTCACCAACTACTTCAACTTCTTTATAGGGAGTTAAAAGTGTCTTAAGTTCCTGTCTTGCCAGACGTTCATCGTCTATTATGATTGCCTTCATATAGTCTAATTTATTTCAAAGGTATATTAATATCCACAACTACCAAATTGTTTAATTCACTGATAAAGATCTGTCCTTCTATTCCAAAAAGAAGTTGAAGTCGTTGAATAGAATTCTTGAAACCAACGCCAGTTAAAGGTTTCTCCGTGCTTATTTTGCCGGTATTTGACACTTTAATTTTCAGGAATTCTCCAAGTTTAAATGCCTCTACAATTATCCTACCATTTCCCGGAAGTTTTGAAATTCCGTGTTTAATGGCGTTTTCCACTTGTGACTGGATTATAAACGGTGGGATCGGACATTTCAACACCTCGTTCTCTATTTTGAACTCATAACTCAGTCGCTCTTCGTACCGGATCTGCTCCATGTTGAGATATTCACGTACCAGCTCTAACTCTTCAGAAAGTGGGATGACCTTGCTCTTGTTCAGAAGTAAAGTATTTCGTAAAATTCCTGATAATTGTGTCACGGCACTTTTGGCTTTCACAGGATTCTCATCGATCAAAGCACGAATACTGTTCATGCTATTGAACATAAAATGTGGATTTAACTGCGCCTTTAAATTACTTAATTCTGATTCCTTGTTTGCAGCAGCATATCGTAAAGAATCAATCTCCACTTTTTTGTAATTCTCAAAATATTTGAAACCGAAATAGATCGCGCTCCATAAAGCAAAGACCAAAGTGTAATTGGAGGTGATCTGGAACATGTAGAAAGGTGAAAGATCGGTGATGATCACACCATACAAGATGAGTAAGCCCGTAGTATGAAAGAAAAACGTTAATCCCATTAGAACAGAGAAACCAATAATAAACACAAGCTGGACAGGAAACTTCTTTTCAAGAATATTATAATGAAGAAGAAATTGTCTGTACAAATGCGTAAGTCCAATACCGATTGGTAACTGGAGCATATAGATGATGAATTCCTTTAAATTGGAGTTAGGTTTTAATCCGAAGAACAAAAGATTGATGGTAACATAAAATGACCAACCCACGATCTGACAGATCCAATATATCCTGGTGGTTGAGTACATAATGCAGATACCAATTTACAGTAAAGAATCAGAAAAGACAAGCCGAAACATTCAGCTGCGAAAAGAAAACTTTCTACTTATAGAACAGCCACTTACCGATCTCTCTCCAACCGGTCTTCTTACCATACATCAAAATACCGGTTCTGTAGATTTTACCGGCCAGCCAGGTTGTAAGAACAAAGGAAGCATAGAGTAGAGAAATAGAAAGCGCGATCTCCCAAAGTGGTACTCCGTTCGTGATCCTCGACATCATGACAATGGGGGAAGTGAATGGAATGATAGAGCCCCAGAATACAAGGGCTGAATCCGGATCTAAAATAGTTTTGGTTGAAATAAAATAACCGATCATCAAAGGAATCATTACCGGTGTCATGAATTGCTGCGCATCCGATTCAGAATCTACAGCACTGCCGATGGCGGCGAGAATTGAACTATAAAACAGATAACCTCCAATAAAGTATAGAAAGAAG
>DAORJH010000480.1:0-2102 GCA_035438925.1 Bacteroidia bacterium
AGGTTTCGGAAACCTGGTCATTTTAATGCACCCAAACGGACTTGAAACCGTATACGCTCATTTATCAAGGATCAAAGTAAAGACGGGAGATGTCGTGTTGAGTGGACAAGTGATTGGATTAGGAGGAAGCACCGGTCATAGTACAGGATCCCATCTTCACTTGGAGATACGTTATAAAGGACATGCAATGAATCCCGCAACGATCATTTCTTTTTCAGAGCACAAACTAAATCACCATACAGTTACAGTAAGAAATTCAAAACATAAACTTTTTGCTTTTCCCAGTAACTGCGATGTGCATACAGTTGGCAAAGGTGAGAGCTGGAATCTTATTGCAAGCAAGTATGGAATCTCCACGAAAGAATTACTGGCATTGAATGGTGTTTCGAAGAGATATTATTTAAAACCCGGACAACAATTGCGTATCAATTGACCTTAGTTTTTCTGAAAAGCTTCTGTTGCCTTTCTTACACTGCCATGAAGAAGTAATAATTCCTTCGCCTTATCATGATCTTTTAAACCTGTATTTCGCATCAACATCAAAGTACCACGTTCAACAAGTTTATTGTTGCTGAGTTGCATATCCACCATCTTATTTCCTTTTACACGTCCGAGTTTGATCATCACCGAAGTTGAGATCATGTTGAGAATAAGCTTCTGCGCTGTTCCACTTTTCATTCGGGTTGATCCCGTTACAAATTCAGGACCAACAACAGCTTCAATAGGAAACTGAGCTGTTTTTGCCAGAAAAGAGTCTGCATTGCAGGTGATGCACGCTGTTGCAATATTATTTGAATTGCACTTTTCCAATGCACCGATCACATAGGGAGTTGAACCTGATGCGGCAATTCCTATCACAAGATCGTTTTCATTTATTCCAAATTTCAAAAGATCTTCCCAACCTTGCTGCAGATCGTCTTCAGCAAATTCAACAGCTTTTCGAATAGCTTCGTCACCTCCGGCAATAATCCCAATGACCCTGCCCTGCTCTATTCCATAAGTTGGTGGGCATTCGCTGGCATCCACAATTCCAAGTCGTCCACTTGTTCCAGCGCCAATATAAAACAATCTGCCACCCTTACTCATACGTTTCACTGTCTCATTCACAACGATTTCGATCTTTGGAATAATTTCCCTAATAACGCCCGGAACAGTTTGATCTTCTGCATTCATGTTCTGTAGCAAGTCCGTTACAGACATTTTATCCAGATCATTGTAATTCGAATCCTTTTCTGTGGTTTTCATGTAATAAAATTATTCAAAAAAAAAGCTGTCCTGTATGGGACAGCTTTTAATTTTCAAGATTCGTATGTTATTTGGTTACTATCAATTTGGAAACTCTTCTTATACCAGAATCACTGTGTACATTCACGATATACATACCTGTACTGAGTTCTGCTACATCCATAGTAACGTTCACATCACCATTGTTGATCTTTCCGAAATTCTCTGCTCTCACTACACGGCCGTTGATATCCAACAACTGAACAGTAATTGTCTCGTTATCATAACCTCTGAAACTGATATTCACTTTATCGTTACTTGGATTAGGGAATAATTTGAGGTTAGTTGCGTGTGCCGACTTAACGATCTCTTCAATTCCAATAACGGTTTGATTGTAGTATTCTTTATTGATCCAGATACCACGTCCATTTGTAGCTACATAGATCTGTCCGGAGTTATAGCATTCCCACGGAGCCATTGTTTGTTGCTTGATATCAAAGATCTGTACCCTTGGCAACTGGCCATTGTTTGCCAAAGACCATGTTGGAGCCGCAACAGAAATATCACTCGTGTAGTATACTCCTCTGTCAGTACCAATGAATACCTTTTTTGGATCAGTCTTCTCGATCAAAGAACAATAAACTGTTTGGAAGTTAGGAACAGAACCTGAGCTTACTGCAATGCTTCCTGTCTTGTTCACAAAACCAATGGTAGAGAAATCTGATTTACGACAGTTAACAGTATTCACCATCGCTGTTGTTCCGGTTGCTGAGGCATCATTGAAAGTAAGCATCATAACTGAGTCATTTGGAGAAATGCTGATACTTGTGATCTTTTTAGGGAAATTACCAAGGAAAGTTGTACGATAAGTACATCTT
>DAORJH010000481.1:0-2092 GCA_035438925.1 Bacteroidia bacterium
ATCAGGAATCAATAAAGAAATTGATCTGAGCCAATATGCTGAAGGAATATACATGCTTCAGTTAAGCAGTAATTTAGGCTACAAATTTAATAAGAGGATAACCGTAATCAGATAACTCGGAGTTCTATCTAACTTCCTACTGTCAAAAGCCTATGCATTCAATATTCCAATAAACAATTGCATCAACCTTGCAACTTTTCGCATCTAGTTTATTTATTAAAACTTCGAATGAAAACCGACTTGTCTAATAATAAACAGAGGCTTATAAGAAAATTTCATGAAGATCACTTTTCCTTACTACTAAGCGAACCAAAATCGTACTTCAATTTCACGATCCTTATCGATCTGTTCACATGGTCCCTGATCACAAGTGAGCTTAAGAGCTTATCTGCTGAATTGGTAATGTAACTCAACTCCTTTTGCAGCACATCATTCTTGTATCGCTTCTCGGTCAACAACTGATTGTACATGTCGTACTCAAATGTAACGCGCAGATTCACTTCTTTATCTGCATTTCCTTTGAAGCTTGCTGCTGACAATCGACCTCCCTTGTATTCATAGGTATGCTCTTGCGTGATCCAGGAAGCAGCCGTATAATGCTCGCTTGTTTTTATTTTCAAACCTAGAACATCGTAGTAATTGATCTGCTGTTTATAAGGACGATTCTCGTTATTCAAAGAAAAACAATGCAGCTGACCATTCGGGTATTTTTTATACTGAAAACTGTCTTCACTCAATAAAAGCTGCGTTCCTAAAATAAAGTAATTCTTATCCCGGCTGTTATTCGTTTCACGATAACGCAATTCCTTCACTACATTTCCCAATGAATCGTAACGATAATAACGACTCTCGTAGAACATGGCCCCGTCAAAATAGCGTTTCAGGACCAGTTTACCATTGTTGTAATAATAAGAAGTACTTGTTGTGTCATACAAATATTCATTCTTGGATTCGGTATAGGTCTGATATCCTTTTTTTCCTTTTCGTGTTGTTACCGTAGTTTGTTTCTCTATTGTTTTCACAATATTCGTGAAATAAAAACGGGAAAGCAGTCCATTCGTATCGAATTCGTAAGTCTCTACCAGATTCTTGTCGATTGGAATTTCGTAATCCTTTTTATCTACAATTTCGAATGTGATCTTACGCACATTTTTCATTTTCAATAATTCGGCATTGAAATTGTGCTGCACATCAAATGCAGTTTCAGGCGTAGCCAAGAGGATCTGCGCACTCAGCCTCAGACCAAGGAATAAAAAAAAGACGCTATAGAACTTCGTTCTCAAATTGTTTTAAAGCCTCTTTAACGGTCTCAACAGGCAAGCGACAGGTACTGTCTCTGCAAACGTAAATGAGGGTCTTATCCTTCACATAACGTTCGCGCACCAATGGCAATTGCTGTTGGGTTTGGGCTGTTGCTAAAATCGTGTTTGTTAAGGCCTGCTTTCCGAGTTCCTTCATTATTTCATCAACATTGTTACCAACAATGGCCACTTCATAGAAAGGATAACACAATTTGAGCGCCAGCATCGCCCAATTGCTATAGCCGGGACCATATCTTTTCATCTCTTCCAGAACAGTTTCGAGCATTTTCTGTGCTCTTTCAGCATAATCCGACCTATTCAGGTAACGGGATAAGAGAAAAAGATCGAGTGCCATTTCCGAATTGGAAGCGGGAATCACATTGTCTGAGGTTTCGCTGCTTCGCATCATTAACTCACAAGAACGATCGGTATAATAGAATAAATGACTGTCCGGATGATCGAACTCCTTCAATACAAATTGCATTAATTCATCTGCCTTCTTCAGGTAATTTTCATCGGTACTGATGACGGAACAAGAGATCAAAGCAGAGATCACAAAGGCATAATCATCCAGCATGCCTCTCACTTTTGCTTGTCCTTTTTTATACGTTCGTAAAAGTCCTCCCTCCTTCGTAGTCATTCGGGTAAGCATAAAATCCATGCTTTTCAAAGCGATCGCTTTGTATTCCTCCTCACCAAATACCAAATAGGCCTTTGCGAAGGCGCGACAGGCAAGGGCATTCCAGGAAGTAATGGCTTTATCATCCAGTCCCGGCTTTTCCCTTTCAAGA
>DAORJH010000482.1:0-2088 GCA_035438925.1 Bacteroidia bacterium
GGAGCACCGGTGATCGGACTCAACGATAGTGGTGGAGCCAGGATACAGGAAGGTGTTGTCTCACTTGGAGGATATGCTGATATTTTTTATCGCAATGTAAGAAGTAGCGGCGAGATCCCACAGCTGTCTGCTATCATGGGTCCGTGTGCAGGTGGTGCAGTTTACAGTCCTGCTATCACTGATTTCATTCTTATGGTTGAAAATACCAGCTACATGTTCGTAACAGGACCTAATGTTGTAAAAACAGTTACCCATGAAGAAGTGAGCAGCGAAGAATTGGGAGGAGCCATTACACATGCAAGCAAAAGCGGAGTAACTCACTTTGCCTGTGCGAATGAGGTTGAAGCCATCAATCATGTGAAGCAACTATTGAGTTACATGCCTCAGAATTGTGAAGAAGATGCTCCAAGCGTTCCTTATAAAGAGGGAAATGAAAGCAGACCGGAACTGAACACCATCATACCTGAAAATGCCAATCAGCCCTATGATATGCGCGAAGTCATTGAAAAGGTAATTGATGATGGAAGTTTCCTTGAAGTTCATAAGCTTTTCGCAGAGAATATTGTGGTAGGATTTGCAAGGCTTGCCGGAAAAAGCATTGGTATAGTTGCCAATCAACCTGCTGTATTAGCCGGTGTATTGGATATACATTCTTCCAACAAAGCAGCGCGTTTTGTTCGTTTCTGTGATTCATTCAACATTCCTTTATTGGTATTTGAAGATGTACCGGGATTTCTTCCGGGAACAGATCAGGAGTGGAACGGCATCATCACGAATGGAGCCAAATTACTTTACGCATTCAGTGAAGCAACCGTACCAAGAATTACAGTGATCACACGAAAAGCTTACGGTGGCGCTTATGATGTAATGAACAGTAAACACATTGGAGCCGACATGAATTATGCCTGGCCAACAGCAGAGATCGCAGTAATGGGTGCAAAAGGCGCCGCTGAGATCATTTTCAAAGGCGAAATTGCTGCTGCAAAAGACCGTGAAGAGAAATGGAAAGAGAAAGAAACGGAATACAAAGAGATGTTTGCTAACCCTTATCGTGCAGCAGAAAGAGGATTTGTGGATGAGGTCATCAGACCGGATGAAACAAGGATCAAACTTATTAAGGCATTTAAAATGCTGGAGAATAAAGTGGATAAACTTCCAAGAAAGAAACACGGTAATATTCCACTTTAAGAATGGGAACCGGTTTTTTATATATCACCGGAATATTTTTATCTGGTATTCTCAGTTTAGTCTGCCTCATTCTCGGGATCATCAGTTTTGCTAATTCAAAAAACGGGAAATTCTACTGGCTCATTGGTTTTCTGATCAGTTTATGCACCCTATTGCTTTGCATTTATTTGCTTATAAATCGGATCAAGCACAAGGCCGAAAATTTCATGAACAAACTGGAACATGGAATGGAAATGAATATTGATTCAGCTGTAGCCAATCAGAATTACTATTTAGTGGACAGTATCCATTCCAAACAGATCCAATATCTCAAACTGATCGAACCGGAAGAATGGAAAGGACAAGTACCAAGTCAGTTCTATTCCTATCTTGGATTCCAAGATTATTACAGATTACCTCTTCGCTATCCGTTTTCCATACATTGTATTGATCGCACAGAGAACGGCTCTCTTTACAATGAAGCAAATGTGGAGCGATTTGACGCTTCAGACAACGGCGAAAAAAGCGCGAATATAGACGGCATCATCGCCTTTAGTTTTGACACGCGCATTTTATTAGCCAAACAACTTTATGATAGTGAAAGTCAGACAGAAAAATACATCATCTATTTCTTTGATTCAGGAAATACTGAAGAATTTACAAATTCAGCTAAAATGAATATCAGAGCAAGAGAACTGAACTTCAACGGCAACACAAAGCTGATAACCTGTAAAGATTATTTTGAACTTTTAAATTAGCTGCAGTGAATTCATTCATCAATAAGTTACGAGGAAAAAAAGAGCCGGAAGACAAGGATCACGAGGTCTGTTTTCCGGATTTTGAATCCGCCCGAAAACTCATTTCAGATGCTTCTTATGAAGATCCGGAACTTTGCAAAATGATCGCTGCAAAGACAAAAAT
>DAORJH010000483.1:0-2088 GCA_035438925.1 Bacteroidia bacterium
GGTGCAGCAAATGGCACCTGTATGGAACTGGCAGGCATTCTGGTTGTTTACGGGATTCCTTTCTCTTGCATTGGCCTTCATGAATTTCCTGCCGATCCCAATGTTGGATGGAGGATACATCATGTTTATATTGTGGGAAATGATCACCGGCAAAAAAGTTTCTGATAAGGTCATTTATTATGCCAATAACGTGGGGCTGGTGATCGTACTTGCATTAATGGTTTACGCAAACACCGATTGGTTGCGAAATTAATTTTTCTATGAAGAAGCAATTACTTCTTACCATATTAAGTGGCTTTCTATGCTGCGCAAGCACACTTGCACAAACAACCATCAATACAAAGGACAAAACTCCTGTAACCGTCACGCATAAAGTGATGCTGATTCCATTCGAACCACGGCTCTATATGAGTGAGATCGATCATCACATCAACTCTGAGACCAAAATGAGTGCAAAGCAGATCAAATACACATTTCGCGATGGGATCAACGAACAGTTATTCAAGTCCTTTAAGAACGTGAAGTATGGTGTGGTGGATCTGATGGAAGATACTGTTAAGTATAAAAAAGACATTGAGGGAATTTATCAGTTCCTTAATTATGAATACATGAAGATCCCTGACCAGGCCAACTACAAAGTGCCGGTAAAGGAAAAAGAAGAAAAGAAAATTGAAAAAGGACAATTGAATGTAGAAACAGATGTCGAGGCCCGCTTTATGAATGCGCGCATGAGTAACCCAAAAGCATTACCTGCGTTGAATTCAAAATACCGCTGCGATGTTTTTATTTTCATCAATCAATTCGAGATCAGAGCAGTTGGCAGTGCTGTTCCTGGCGAATTCACGAATCCCAATGCAAACAGAAAAGCGCTGATACATTATACTGTTTTCACAAAGGACATGAAGGAGATCAATTCCGGTATTGCGGAAACAGAATTTGAATCCAATTTGAATAATCCCAAAAAGATCAACGAAAAATACATTTCAAAACTCGCACAACAAATTTGTGAGCGAACAATTAAGGCTTTGAATCCTGTGAAGTAGTTTCTTTTGATGAATTAAGATGTAAGAAACGGTAATGTTAGCGTAAATATAGAACCCCGGGATAATTCACTTTCCACCTTTATTGTGCCATTCATTGCTTCCATTTGCAACTTACTCATATGCAATCCCAAACCTTTTCCTTCTGTCTTAATATTGATTCTCTTGTATAAGCCAAACAATAAATGGCCGTGCTCCTTCAGGTTAATTCCAATTCCATTATCAGAAATGGAAATCAATAATATGTCATTGATCTTTCTCGCAGAAATATGAATAGCTAATTTTCTATCCGGGGACTGATGTTTAATTGCATTGCTGATCAAATTATAGATAACGCTCTTTAGATACGTTCTTATTGTAAAAATGTTTTTAGCATCATCTTCTATTTTCAATTCAATGGTGATCTTTGACTCTTTCACTTGTTTTTCGAATGTATTGAAGACGGAAACAAATAATTCATTCAAATTAACATTCTCTCTTTTTTCATTCGTGGTTTTTTTCACTGCCAGAATCTCATTCAATTCCTTAACTAGTTCGTCGAGATTAACAGCCGCATTCTTTATGAAACCGATTGTTTTTAATTTATCTTCCAGATTCGCTCCCTTAATACCCAACAACTGACAAAGCCCGAGAATCTGGGCTATTGGAGCTCTTAGATTATGCGAAACAATATAACTGTATTGCGTAAGCTCATTATATCTTTCCGTTAGCTCATTCACCAACTTTGTTTTCTCCAATTCAGTCTTAGATTTTGCGAGTGCAGAAATGATTTGCGTATTGAATCCTTTGATCTTTTCCAGATCATTCTCATTCACCTTTTCATTGGAAGAGAAAGTGATAAGCGCAAAGATCTTCTCATTAAAAACCAATGGAATCATAACAAAGGAACTTAATTCCAAAAAAATCTGACTCCAGCCCGCAAGTTGTTTCAATAGGGGATTTTCGACATGTTCTTTAATCACATTTATTATCTCGTTCTTATCAGAAATATGAATAATTTCTTTCTTATTTATTGCCCTATAGAAATAACCATCTTTTTGTATTGCCG
>DAORJH010000484.1:0-2081 GCA_035438925.1 Bacteroidia bacterium
GAAAAAGAATCTGATACTGCTTTTCTTTTTTTGTTCTGTGTTCCTACGAGCTCAGAATGTTCATGACACCATTCAGGAAATTCTGAATTGCAAGGGGAATGATTCCGTGATCCTGGCCCGTCTAACTGCTTTCGGCAGAAACCTGAAAACAAAACCTTCTTTATCAATAGAAGTTTTAACGCAATTAAAGAATTTCTCTGAAAAAGTAAAGGGTAAACGTGATCAGGCCTCCGCAAACAGAAAGATAGGGGTTCTTTATGGGGATCTGAACAACTATGACAAAGCCATTGAATACACTTACAAGGCAATGCAGATCTGTGATGAGATCAATGATAAAATGGGAATGGCATTTTGCTGTAACAACATTGCAAATTTCTATCAGAGCAAGGGAAAACTGACTGGCGATACGGTTTATTACAACAAAGCAGTGAGTTTCCATTTAAAGAATATTGCTTTGAGAAAGGAATTGAAAGATACGAACTGGCTGTACATGTCTTACAGCAATGCCTCCATTGCCTATATTCACCTCCAGGAATTTGATAAAGCCATTCAGATACTGAATCTTTCCTACAATCATTACAAAGATAAACCTAGTACAATCGGTGCGCTATCAATGGTGAATTCCAATTTGGGTGATGCCTATATTGGTAAAGCTCATGTGACAGGTCGTCCTGAATATTTTCGAAAAGCACTCTCTTATCTTAATGACCTGGTGAATTCTTATCGGAAAGAAAAAAGGATTGATGAGGATTTTGCCGACGCTCTTGAAAAAAGCGGAGAGATCTATTATGAAACCGAACAGTACGACAGAAGTCTGTTGAATTTAACCGAAGCTTTTGAAATGTATAAAGAAATCGGAAACAATCAGGGTTTAAGTACAACTTCTCTCCGTCTTGCAAAATTATATGAGAAGAAAAACGACTTTAAAAGATCCAATGAATTCTACAACCTTTATGTTGCACATAAGGATACCGTACTGAACCGTTTGAACAAAAGCAATCTTGAACAGATGCAAATGATCTATCAAAGCGGGCAAAAGGATAAAGAGATCGAAAAATTGAAAAGCGATAAAGTAGTACAGGATGCACAACTCGACAAACAACGCACTTTAACTTTTGCCACCATTGGAGGTCTAGTGCTATTGGCTGTGATCGGTGTGATCTTGGCGAGAAGTTACTACTCGAAAAGAAAGGCAAACCTGAAGATCACATTGGCCTATAATAATATTGAGGCCAAGAATCGATTGATCACAGAAAGCATTCATTATGCCAAACGCCTTCAGAACGCGATCCTTCCTCCTATTGATCTTTTAAAATCAAATCTGGATCAATTCTTCATTTTCTATTCTCCTAGAGATATAGTTAGCGGTGATTTTTACTGGTTCACCGAACACAAAGGCAACATCTATTTTGCAGTAGCAGATTGTACCGGACATGGAGTTCCGGGTGCGCTCATGAGTATGATCGGAAATACGATGCTTCATGAGATCATCGATCAAAAAAACATAACGGAGCCAGGTGATATCTTAAGCGCATTGAACACAGGAATAACAAATGCATTAAGACAGCAGAACGCAGATATTTTTGCGCAGGATGACGGCATGGACATCAGCCTTATCAGCATGAATGCAAAAGACAGAACTCAAGTGAAATATGCTTCTGCTAATCACAGTATTTTCGTGAAGGATTCGAAAGGATTAAAAGAATTACAGGGCGACATCTATTCGATCGGTGGTAGCCTGGGAAGTGCAGGTAAATCCTTTACAACATTTAATTATACGGCAGAACCGGGAAGTTCATTTGTGCTAGGCACTGATGGGTTTGCTGACCAGTTCGGTGGTCCAACTAATTCAAAATTCCTTATAACTAGACTGGAAGAATTGCTTCTGAAAACGGATCTTCGTGCCGGCAACACCGGAGAATTGATCGCAAAGGCATTCGAGGATTGGAAAGGAGAGCATCTTCAAACAGATGACGTCCTTATTACCGGATTCAGTGTTTAGGAATTATTCTCGATGAATTCAAACTCCAGTGAACACATTTTAGAGAATCGCTGTCCTGAAGCAAGCATATCTCTATCTC
>DAORJH010000485.1:0-2072 GCA_035438925.1 Bacteroidia bacterium
TGCTTGAAAATGGGTTTCTGATTCTTGATCGTATCCAGTCTGTCCTGCTCAATGATCTTTCTTTCATAGACCTGATTCAGTATCCATTCTCTTCCTGTGCTGTCCCATTTCATGTTGGCTGCACTCAAAAAATAGATCTGTTTGTTGTTCAGTACATCTTCAATACTTACTTTATAAGCTGTGTTCAATTTCACATCATAACTCTCGAGGTAAAGCAGACGATTCGATCCTATCTTCTTGTGAATGTTCTGTTCATTGCTGTTATAGGATTCATTGATCCATTTGTCTTCAAATCCCACTTTCACTTTGAATACTTTCGGAAGAATGAAATGGTTTAGCGTAAGTGAAATGATGCCGATGATGGCTGCGCCTATGAAATAGGGGCGAAGTATTCGTTTAAAACTGGTGCCACTGCTCAGGATCGCCACAAATTCTGATTGATGCGCCATTTTGGATGTGAAAAAAATAACGGCGATGAAAGTGAACATAGGAGAGAAAAGATTTCCGAAATAAGGAATGAACATCAAGTAATAATCAAAAATGATCTCACTAAGCGGAATGTCGGATGTTGTGAATGTTTGTATCTTTTCCTTGATGTCGAATACAATAAAGATGAGCAGTATGAGTGTTATGGAAAAGAAAAAGGTGCGCAGAAATTTCCCGAGTATGTATTTATCGAGGAGGGTCAGCATCACAAACGCGTGTTAAGTTTTTTTACCATTTCGTTCTTCCACTCGTTGAATTCTCCTGCGATGATCTTCTTCCTTGCCTCTTTCACCAACCAAAGATAAAATCCTAAATTATGAATGCTGGCGATCTGTGCCGCCAGTATTTCATTGCAAATTGTAAGGTGTCGCAAATAAGCTCTGCTGTATTGCAGATCGGCAAATGTGGCGCCATTCGGATCTATCGGACTGAAATCATTCTTCCATTTTTCGTTCCGGATATTGATCACGCCGTTCTCAGTAAAAAGTAATCCGTGCCTGGCATTTCGTGTCGGCATGACGCAATCAAACATGTCAATTCCCAGTGCAATGCATTCCAGTATATTGGCAGGTGTACCAACACCCATTAAGTATCGTGGTTTTTCTTTCGGGAGAATATTGGTGACGATCTCTGTCATTTCATACATTTCCTCTGCCGGTTCTCCCACACTCAATCCTCCAATGGCATTACCAACGCAATTTTGTTCCACCACAAATTCGGCAGATCGTATTCTCAGATCCTTATAAACACTTCCCTGAATGATGGGAAAAAGCGCCTGCTGATGTCCGTACAATCCTTCTGTCTCATTGAATCGGGTAATACATCGTTTCAGCCATCGGTGCGTAAGATCCATGGAATTTTCGGCATACCTTTTTTCGCAGGGATAAGGTGTGCATTCATCAAAGGCCATGATGATATCGGCTCCAATGATACGTTGAATATCCATTGCACTTTCGGGACTAAAAAAATGTTTGCTTCCGTCAATATGACTTTTAAAGGTAGCCCCTTCTTCACTCAGTTTTCTTTGATTGGCCAAAGAGAAGATCTGATAACCTCCGCTGTCGGTGAGAATGGGTTTGTCCCATCCATTGAATTTATGAAGACCACCAGCTTGCTGTAAAACATCCAGACCCGGCCTTAAAAAAAGATGATAGGTGTTACCTAAAATGATCTCAGCTTTTATGTCTTCTTTCAGTTCACGTTGATGAACAGCTTTCACGGTTCCTGCGGTACCCACCGGCATGAAAATTGGCGTATGAATACTTCCATGATCCGTTTCCAGAACTCCAGCGCGTGCCTTGGAATTTTTATCAGTATTTAGGAGGGAGAATTTCAATCAAACAAAGATAACTATTCGGCTAAAGTACTACTTTTTATTTCCTTAAATAGTCTTAAAACTTCGGCCATGTGTTCACATTGATGATTGGCAACTGCGAATTGTTTGTTGAATTTATGGTCAATATCCGGCACGGTGATCACCATCATTTGCGCCGCTTTACCTGCAATGACACCATTGATGGAATCTTCGATCACAATACATGCCGAAGGTTCCGTATTGAGGTTGGCGGCACACTGAAGAAAAACTT
>DAORJH010000486.1:0-2063 GCA_035438925.1 Bacteroidia bacterium
CATTAAACCCGTTTTCATTGATTATACAAAAGACATTCAGTCAGCAAAGATCAAGACGAGTACAACACTTCTGTACAATCAAAATAAAGAAAATAAACTCTTTGAACTCTACTATAAATTTGACTTCGGTAAAAATGCAGACAAGGTATTACCAATTGCAGTAGATTTCATTCCTTATGTGAGCACAAAAGACATGACTGCTGAAAAGATTCAGGAGGAATTCTACAAATTAGGTTGTACTCTGGATGTATTTTCTGATAATGAGAATACCTGGGTGAGAATGATCGGACTAAATGATAATATGGAAGCAGGCATTACCTTACTGGAAAAGATCCTTGCCGAACCTGTAGTTGAAGATGAGAAACTAAAAGCACTGATCAATGACCTGCTAAAGGAACGTGAAGATCAAAAACACAATAAAGAGGTAATTCTTAAAAACGCATTGGTTAACTATGCGATCTACGGTCCCGATAATGCATTCACTCATGTACTCAGCAATGAAGAAATGCTAAAACTGAATCCGGAAATCATAAAAGATAAGATCACCGGAATGCTCAGTTATGAACATAAGGTACTTTATTATGGACCTTCCACGATCAATGACATCACGGCAACTTTAGAAAAATTCCATCGCGTTCCAACTCAATTGAAGAAGTCACCGGAAAGCCGCAATTTTCAAATTAAAAAACTAAATAACGAAGTTCTATATACGGATTTTGACATGAAACAGGCAGAGATCATGGTTCTATCCAATGGTAAGTTGTATGATTCGACACTGGTTCCTGTTACTTTTCTTTTCAACGCTTATTTCGGATCAGGAATGAACAGTGTCTTGTATCAGGATCTTCGGGAATCCAAAGCGCTTGCCTACTCTGCTTATTCTCAATTCTCTCTGCCAAACAAAAAAAATAAACAAACTTTTAATGTTTCCTACATAGGATCTCAGGCCGATAAATTAAATGAAGCAATGAAGGGTTTGAATGCTCTATTGAATGAAATGCCGAAAGCCGAAAGTGCTTTCCAATCGGCGAAAGACATGGTTCTGCAGGAAATTGCTTCACAACGCATCATTCGCTCTGCCATTATTTTCAATTACCTTCAGGCTGTTGATCTTGGACACAATGGAGATATAAGAAGATCGATCTATACGAAAGTGAAAAATTACACCTTTGCCGATATCAAGAAGTTCTATGATCAAAGCATTAAGGGAAAAGAAAAAACCGTGGTGATAGTTGGAAAAAAGGAATTACTGGATTTGAAAGTACTTGAAAAGTACGGTCCGGTTAAATTTGTTCCTTTAAAAGAATTATTTGGCTATTGATTAAATAAAAAAGTTCTAAAATGATCTCGTTCGACAATACAGAAAATGCATTCAAGTCAAAAAGCGATAGTGAATTGAATCGCTCTTACTTTCTTTTCAAATTGATTGGCAATCCCATCATGGTGAAATTCGGCGCTACCTTTGCTCCCATAGCATTAAATATAGGATTTAAAGGTCTGATCAAAAGCACCATTTTCAAACAATTTGTCGGTGGTGAAAATATTCACGACTGTGGAAATGCTATTGCCCAACTAGCTAAATACAATATCGGCACTATTTTGGATTACAGTGTAGAAGGAAAGGAAAGCGAAGCTGATTTTGATAATTGCCTGCATGAAACATTAGAGACCATTAAAAAAGCAAAAGAAGACAAGCACATTCCTTTTTGTGTTTTTAAAGTAACGGGGCTGGCACGATTCGATCTGCTCGTGAAAGTAAGCGCCGGTGAAAAATTGAATGAAAATGAATCCAAAGAATGGGAAAGAGTAAAAGCAAGAGTAGAAAAGATCTGCGCGGCTGCGTACCAAAATGATCAGTGTCTTTTTATTGATGCAGAAGAAAGCTGGATACAACCTGCCATCGATCAAATGGCAAATGAGAACATGGCAAAATTCAACAAAACAAAGGCCATTGTTCACAATACATTTCAGCTGTATCGTCATGACCGTGTTGCCTATTTGAAACAAAGCATTGAAGAAGCAAAAAAAGGATCCTATCACATCGGTGCTAAACTGGTAAGAGG
>DAORJH010000487.1:0-2048 GCA_035438925.1 Bacteroidia bacterium
AGCTGACGCTAATGCGTGGTTCGTTAGTTGCGCAGAGAATGGAAATGCAGTGGGAACCTGTGGAAGTGGTTGTGGAGCAAATGCCACTTTGCATTTGAGTGCCAAGATCGGAAATTTCATCTGTCCTAATGATTGTGGAGCGGCCTATGATGCGGGAGGTTTATGTGGACTTTTGAGTTGTCCGCAAACCAACAAGAGAATTGAGTCGCCATTCATTAACTGTTCAGGACAAACGGGTATAAACTTAAATTTTACGTATATAGAAAATGGTCAGGGAGCAACTGACAATGCAACAGTCTGGTATTTTGATGGTACATCCTGGGTTCAGATAAGCGATCCTGCAAAAACGGCTACCGGTTGTGGCGGTCAGGGAATCTGGACTTCCACAAGTATTCCATTACCTGCTTCTGCGAATAATAATCCCAATGTGAAGATAGGATTCCGTTGGGTGAATAACGATGATGGTGTTGGGACCGATCCTTCGATCGCAATTGATAATGTAACCCTTAGTGTTCCTGTGATTCTCCCTATTGATCTTGTAAAGTTTGAAGGTGAAGCATTAAGTCTTTCAAATAAGATCAGCTGGACATTGCAGAGTGATGAGGCCTATTTTGAATTAGAATTGGAAAGATCTGAAGATGCGTTGAATTTTACTTCTTTAATGAAAATAAAAAGTCAACACAAGGGTAATTCGCTGAAGGATCATTTTGACGACAAAGAAATAAAACGTTTCACTGAATATTATTACCGTTTAAAGATCACGGATGCAATAGGAATAACAAAACATTCTCCAATCATAAGGATTCAAGCAGAAGAAAAACCGCAAATAACACGCTGCTATTTTGACGGAGAAAGCATTAATGTTGAAGTGCCTACCAAGACTGAGCCAGAATTAATGGTACGCGTTTTAGATGTGGCCGGAAAAGTTGCGTATGAAGGAAGATTGACGGAAATGAAGAACAATAAATTACCTGTTCTTTTAGAAAAAGGTATCTATTTTGTAAAGATAGGGGAGGGTGTGTTGGAAAAGCTCGAGAAGATCATTGTTTGGTAAACATGTATTTTTTCAGCCAGGTGTCTTTCAAAGGTTTTTCCCAATGTGATAATTCTTCGCTGTTAGCTGCAGCAGTATTATAGATGACACTATCTTCTTTTATTAGACCAGACGCAAGCAGTTCGCCGATCTTGGATGCGTGTACGATCTCAATTCCATCTTCTTTTTTTATAGCAACAAGTAATCGATTCAGTAATTCAATGCCAAATTTCTGCTCTGTTTCCTTAATGAAACGTGAAAGTTTATCTGTACTGCATCCGCTTGCAGCTTGCATGGATTCATCCACTTTTACGAGAAGAATTCTGTTCTTGTAGATCTCAAATACAGAATGAAGCTGCAGGTCATGAGCCGTCCAGCTTTTTACAAATCTTGAACCGTCTTCCTGAAGTTGCTTCAGCTGTTCAGGGCTTAGTTCTTTGCTGATGATATAAATCCAGACTCTTCCCATTAGTATTCAGGATTTTTTCCGGTGAAGTTATGTGGACTGATCTTTTTCAATTCTGCTTTCAATGTTGCAGAAACATTTAATCTTTCAATGAAGGCATGCATAGAGGATTTTGTGATCTTCTCATTCTTTCTGGTAAGATCTTTAAGCGCTTCATAAGGCTTTGGAAATCCTTCTCTTCTTAAAACGGTTTGAATGGCCTCAGCAACAACGGCCCAGTTATCTTCCAGATCCTTGTCTATTGCATCTTTGTTCAGAATGAGTTTATTCAACCCTTTTAAAATACTTTGGTAGGCGATCTGCGAATGAGCTAAAGGAACGCCAATGTTTCTAAGTACAGTGCTGTCCGTTAGATCTCTTTGCAACCTTGAAACCGGAAGTTTAGCAGAAAGATGTTCAAGCAATGCGTTTGCTACTCCCAGATTTCCTTCCGCATTTTCAAAATCAATAGGATTAACTTTGTGAGGCATTGCAGAAGAACCGATCTCTCCTTCTTTCAATTTCTGCTTGAAATAGTCCATGCTGATGTAGGTCCAGATATCACGGCAC